>CAYUKO010000019.1:0-34234 GCA_964445375.1 uncultured Roseburia sp. | reverse complement strand
ATTCGCCGTATACAGTTTCGCTCGAATATGTCTGCTTGTGAGCAAGCTCCCGCAGTCAATTCGGCTCATCTGTGCATGGCTCACTTTCACACGCAAAACCTGAATTTAGAAAAAATAAACCCTCTAATATCAACTTATTGAAATTGATATTAGAGGGTTTATTAGATTAACCAAGTTCCACGACGTTACATTAAAGAGTTTGAGAGAGTTTTAATTAATGTTTTATTTAAATAAAAGAGAGTAAATATTTTCCAATCGGTTAGCGTATTTTTAGTTAGAGAGAGAGTCGCTTATTTTATCATAGGGGGTGATAAAATCCATTGGAAAATCATAATTTTTTATATTATTTTCATAGAACTTAGCAGCATTTATGGACTAAATGCTTGTCGACACCGTGTCAACAAACTTAAAATATCATATAACTGACACCGTGTCAATAAGTTCTTGCAAAAACTATAAAGTATGTTAAAATAAGGTTATAAAGACATATTTTTTGTGTAATATTTCTAAGAGGGATAAAGGTGTAGAAATGGATTTTCAAAGAGCAAGAACAAAAGCACAGATTGAAGAAAGACAGTTAGATATCATGAATGCGTGTGATACGCTATTTGATGAAGGTGATTATGAAAATGTAAATATCAAAGCAATTTCAGAGATTACCACATTGACACGTTCTTCTATCTATACATACTATAAAACAAAGGACGAGATTCTTCTTGACTTGTTAGGATATGAATTAGCAGAGTGGAGAGAAGAACTTCTTGTCTGGTGTCAGGAGACAGCACCACTTGACGCAGAGGAATTTAGTAAACAGTTTACGGATATTTTTATGAAAAGAGAGAAGATGATAAGGCATTATTGTTATCTTTTTACATTGCTGGAGAGAAACAGCAGATTGGAAAAGCTGGTTGAGTTTAAGAGAAAGGCAATACCTGCAGCAGGTGCGGTAGTGCAGTGTCTTATGATGAATTTCCCTTATTTTTCACAACAGGAAGCCACGGCAATTGCGGAACAAATTATCGCTTTAGTTATCGGGTTATATCCGGTTGCTCACTTGAATTCGGTGCAGAAAGAAGCCATTGCAATTTCACAGACAGGTTATATCGAACCGGATTTTGAAAGTGTTTGTATCAAGGGAATTTGTTCGTTAGTTAGACCTGATACAGACATTTGAGAAAAAACGTCTGTGAAGAATTGACTAATAAAACAGGTGAATATGATGTAAAAATATGAAAACTTCCTATATATTTGATGTATAGGAAGTTTTTTGTATAGGAAAAAATCACAAACAATACTAGATAATTTAGCTAAAAATCAAAATTTAGCCAAAAATGTTTTGACCAGTTCACATAATGAAATTATAATTTAGATGTTTGCTACACAGATATAGATTGCTAATTGTTTTGCGCGCAAATAGATAAGATGATGAATGTGTAGGTAAATGAAATTATTGCAAGGAGGATTTTTCAATGAAAAATCAGACAAGACGTGTCTTAACAAGGACATGTGCTACCAGTCTGGGTATTGTCATGGCATTGGTTTCCCCACTTAGTATGTTACCAAGCGTACAAGCTGCCAATACCAAGTATGAGTTGATTGACAATATGCAGGACGCATCTATTTTACACTGTTGGAACTGGTCGTATGAAACAATCGAAAAGAATTTGGAGCTGATAGCACGGTGTGGTTATTCTGCAATTCAGACTTCTCCGGCAACACAGCCCAAGGACTATACGTATGAAGGTGTAGTAGGAATGGAAGTTGGTTATCCAGGAAAAGCTGGTTCTGGTAACTGGTGGAAATTATATCAGCCTGTAACAGAAAGTGTTTGTGACAACGGACAGACATGGTTGGGAACGAAAGATGAGTTGAAATCCTTATGTGCCAAGGCTGAGCAATACGGAATCAAGGTTATTGTAGATGTCGTGGCAAATCATATGGGAAATATCAAAGGATGGCAGAATTCTTTGTCGGATGTATCTCCGCAGGTAGGAACTTACTGGAATCCAGAGATGCTTACAGACGAAAGCTATTGGCATATTAACGATTATCAGACATGGATGAGTGACAGCAGACTTCACTTCACACAAGGAACGATGGGGATGCCTGACTTAAATACTGCAGATAAGAGAGTACAGGGATATATCTCCGATCTTCTTGTGGAGTTAATTGATTGTGGTGTAGATGGTTTCCGTTTTGATGCAGCAAAGCATATTGAGACTCCTGATGATGATCCGGCTTTTGCAAGTGATTTCTGGCCAACTGTATTAAATACAGCAGAATCTCATTACAAGGCAAAGACAGGTGAAGATTTATATGTATATGGTGAAATCCTCAATACAGTAGGTGACAATTTCAGCATTAATTCCTATACGAAATATATATCAGTAACAGACAATTCAGCAGGAAATCATTTACTTGAATCATACAGAAATAACAATGTGGGATGCTTAAATATGGATTATCCAAGTGAGGTATCGGTATTATGGGCAGAATCACATGATACTTACATGAATGAATCTTCAAGATATGCATCTGATAAATCCATTGTCAGAACATGGGCAATGGTAGGCAATAAGGATAATGCAGCCTCATTATTCTTCGTTAGACCATATTACTCAAAGGATACTTTGAATAATGATCAGGATGGTTCTTTTAATGACAATCTTGATAAGACAGTGGCAGCTGCAATCATGGGAGAATGTGAAACCTATGTATGGGCATCCAATGAAGTGGCAGCAATCAATCATTTTAATAACAGAATGTCAGGCTGTTCAGACAATATGGGAACAGACGGAAATGTGGCATATTGTGTACGTGGCGAAGGTATCATCCTTGTAAACTTTAGTGGTCCGGGATATATTTCCATGTCAGCTCACGGTGTACCTGATGGAACCTATACGGATGAAGTTTCCAGAAATACTTTTACTGTTCAAAATGGAAACGTTTCCGGTGAAATCACAAGTGAGTATGGTATTGCTGTAATATACAAAGATCCTATGCCAAATCCAGACTGGAATTATCCGGTTAAGATTAAGAGCAGTGTAGCAGACGGAACGGTATTCTACACAGATTCTATTGAGGTTGAGATTACAGCACAATATGCAAATAGCGCAAAGTATTGGGCAAGTACAGGTGAAAGCGGAACATTCACAGACAGCACAACCGTTACATTAGGTAAGGGGCTTGAAGCTGGTGAATCGGTAACACTTACAGTAGAAGGAACCAATGAGCAGGGAACCGAAAAAGAATCCTACACATTTACCAAGGATGAATATGACTTAACGGATTGTATTTTCTTTAAGAATACAAAGGATTGGTCAACGGTAACGGCATACTTATGGAATGATACGGGTGCTACAGTTGTAAATAATGCCGGATGGCCTGGTGAAACAATGTTTGAATGTGATACCAATGAAAATATTTATGCATTAAAAATCGATGCAGATGCAGAGTACAACAAAGTTATTTTCAGTAACAATGGAAGTTCACAAACAGCAGATTTAGATTGTGGTGAAATTGGCTATTTATATAATCCTGATACCAATACATGGACAGAATATGGCAAAACACATGATGCTGAGAAGACACCTTCTATTTTCGCAACAGTAGAATCCTCAACCGTTACAGAAGCAACAGAAGTAACTTATACTGTTAAGAATGCGGAAAGTGCAACCTACCAGATAAATGAAGAATCCCCCGTTTCCTTTACAGGTAGTGTTACACTGAAAGTAGCTGAGAATCTGGAAGAAGGTGCAGTAGACACCATAGTAATAGAAGCAGTGAATGGTTCAAAATCCCAAAAAGAAACTTATACATATACAATGGATTACAAGCAGCCGGTTATTTCAGCAACGATTGGAAACGATACCAGCTTTGCAGATTCCCTTGAAGTTACATTTACAGTAGAGAATGCGAAGGAAGCAACGATTACCGTAAATGGTGAAACAGAAGATTTTACAGATTCTGTTACAAAGACTTTTACAAAGACTTCAGAAGTTGTGGTTAAGGCTGTAAATGGAACTAAGGATGCAGAAGAATCATACAAGTACACCAAGGAAGAGAAAGAAGAAAGTGATAACTTTGTTTATTTCAATGTAAGTGCATGTGGTTGGTTTGGAAACGACAGTGCAGTATTGGCAGCTAAGTTCAATAATCAGAGTAGCTATACAAAGTGTGAAACAGTAACAAGCAATGGTACAGAATATTATAAGCTTGCAGTTCCAGAAGGAGCAACAAGTGTAACTGTTTGCAGAATGTTGAGCAATGGAAATACTTATAACGAAGTGACGGTATCTTTGGTAAGCGGAAAGAATGTATGGACAGGTAATTCAGGTTTTAATGGAGGAAACTGGTCTTATGATTCTGCATTTGGTGGTGGAAATGATGACGAGAAAAAGACCACAATGACCGTTTACTTTGCCAATAATTATAACTGGAGCGGTACGATGAAAGCATATTTCTGGGGAAGTTCTTCAGAGACGGTTTCATGGCCGGGAACAGAAATGACGAGTGCAGGAACGGATGATAATGGAAACGCAGTATATAAGATTACGCTTCCAAATGATATCACAGGTTTGATCTTTACCAATGGATCCGAGCAGACAGTTGATATTACTGAGGATTTGACAGAAGGTAAGTTATTTACCATTAGTGGTAATTCAGGAAGTAAATACACGGTTTCTACTTCAGATTACTAGAAAGCAATAGGCATAACTAGATTAAGAACGGTATTGTTAATCATGAAAATTATAGTAAACAACGAATTCCTTACCAAATAACGCTAGAGAATGATGATGAATACACGTATCAAAATCTGTTTGCATAAAAGAAAATGCATGAGACAAAAGTCTCATGCATTTTTTGCAAGTTCATCTAATTTTTGATTCAAGTAAGAACGTCCTTTTGCACCGATATAGATGTAATTTTCAGGATGTTCATTAATATCCCAGATGTGTTCTTGCAGGCTTTGAATATCATTTATGCCTGCACGACGCAGCGTATTGTAGAGTGAAATGGTAAAGTTTTGGCTGCTGTCATCTACGATAAATTGATAAAGCTCGCTTTCAATCTCTGCCAGATTCATATTCTGTAAGAATATACAAATCTGTCTGGCTCTTTCTACAGATATCTCGAAGCAGTTTGCTATCTCCTTATAGGTACTGCCTTCCTGCCTCATCCTGTAGATTTCCAGGTTTCGCTCCTTATTCATAACTATTTATCTCCTCCTTGACGATGCCTATAGGAGATATCCAATAAACATTGCCATGTTCTATTTTAGCAGAAATGGTAACAATCCAAAATAGGTTAAATAGACTAAAAATTGAGTAGTATTTCAAAAAAATATGAAAAACATGACGAGAAATAAGCCAAAAGAAAACCTCTGTTATGTCAACAGAGGTAAATCTTTCTTGATGGAACTCCGATATTCAGTTGGTGTACAACCCATATATTTCTTAAAAATTTTATTGTAATAGCTTGTATTGTTAAAACCGACAGAACCTGCAATTTCAGAGATGGATTCCAGGGTTTTACCGTGCATCTTCTTGGTAGATGCCAGAATACGGTATTTCATAAGGTATTCAAAAGGAGTGATATTCAGAGTTCTTTTAAAACAACGGCAGCATTCACTTTTGCTGACAAGAATAGAAGCTGCGATATCATCCAAAGTAATGGATTCCATATAGTGATCCTGAATATAAAGAATAGCCTGCTTTACACGCTGTTCATCCTGGGCAGCTGTTTTTCTGACAGGAGAACAACCATCCTTGACGGTTCGTTCATAAAGTTCTTTCCAGATATGAAGAATCGCAGCTTTGCTTATCAGTTCGTAACCGGATGGTTTTTCATCATTTTGTGTGATGATTTCCAGAATATGTGGTTGGAATGCCTGATAGCAGGACATCTCCGGTGTGATGTGCAAATATTTCATAGAAGCATCGTGAATAACCGGAGTAATATATTTTTTCTCCATTTCAATCTGACCAAAACCAAAGATAAAGGAGGGATGAACAATAATGGAACGAAAAACACATCCCTCTGGATTGGTTGGAGTAATAAAATGTCGTATGCTTTGATTAATAAAAACTATGTCGCCCTCATTTGCAAGAATATTATCCTGCTCACAGGTAACATAAGTTTGCCCCTTTATAATATACATAAGCTCAATATCCTCATGCCAGTGCCAATGAATCACAAATGGATCAGATTCTGTGAAGTCAATATTCAGCACGGAGAGAGGATAATCAGTCTGTAGGAGGCTTTTCGTACGTTTCTGATAATAATCAGGATCGTCGTGAGTATCGTAGTTAGCCATAATAGTCTCCTTCTTCTTTAAAGTAAAATTCCTCTTTGCTCATTAGTATAACACAAATATTATAAAAAAAGCATAGAAAATAGTTTACAAAAGTTGTATAATAGATAACGTACTATGGGGACAGTGTATGAAAAAGAAAAGTAGATTAATTAGATTTATAATAAATATATTTTTGATAGTGATTAGTGTAGCAGGGATTCTTTTTGGTGAACCCCAGTTTACTAGTGCGCTTTTACTTTTCATGACCGCCTTGTTAGCCTGTCTTGGATGTTACATTGATTATCGAAAAGCAGTGGAAGAGAATAATTTCAAGAATGCGTTTGTTGCCAAAATGTCTCATGAAATCAAAACACCAATTAATACCATGTTGGGTATGAATGAAATGATTTTAAGAGAAAGCAGAGACGAAGAAATCAGAAGTCATGCGAGTCATGGTTATGAAGCAGGTCAGGTATTGCTATCTTTGGTAAACAATATTCTTGATTATGCGAAGTTGGAATCCGGTAAGGTGCGAATAGTTCCGGTTCGTTATGAGGTGGATCATCTTTTGAGTAGCCTGATTCATTCTGCAAGTACAAAAGCACAGGAGAAAAAGTTACGATTCCATGTGAATGTGGATGAAAGTATTCCGCGTGTTCTGTATGGCGATGAGATAAGAATCAGACAGGCTGTCAACAATCTTTTGACGAATGCATTAAAGTATACCGTAGAAGGAAGTATTACGCTAACAGTTCGAGCAGAGAGACTGCAACAAAAGGATATTTGTCTCTATATCAGTGTGGCAGATACTGGTGTGGGAATTCGGACAAAGGATCAGAAACGATTGTTTGATTCTTTTGTGCGGCTTGAAGAGAATCGTAACCGTAGTATTGAAGGCGTTGGGCTTGGCATGTCGATTACCAGGCAGATTATGAATATGATGCAGGGGAAAATCGAAATAAAAAGTGAATATGGAAAAGGATCTGTTTTTACGTTATCTTTTCAACAAAAGATTATAGAAGATATTCCCATAGGAAAGCAGGAGGACTGGTATCATACAGAAAGCAGTACAATGCTTGAGCAGGAAACCTGCTATAGAGTAAGCAATGTAAAGATTCTTGCAATTGATGATAATGAGATGAACCTGGAGGTTATTCAGGGGCTGTTAAAGAAAACAGGTGCACAGATTGATATGGCAGATAATGGGGAAGCAGGATTAAAGAAGGCGGAGAGTATTCGGTATGATTTGATTCTTTTAGACCATATGATGCCAGGAATGGACGGCATAGAGACTTTGCAAAAGATGCAGCAGATAAGTTATATCAAAGAAGGAAAGACACCAGTGATTGCATTGACGGCTAATTCTGTCATGGGAGCAAGAGAGGATTATCTCAAGAAAGGCTTTACGGATTATATTGCAAAGCCGGTAGATTATAGAGCTCTTATTACAATATTGAAGAAATATTTACCAGAAAGAATGGAAAAGTGTCAAACGGTACAAACTGCACAGACGTTATGTGAGGAATATTTGGAGCAGCGGGGAGTACATGTAAAGGCTGCTTTGAAATATGCGGGAGATGAATTGGCACAGTATATTCATTTGCTGGAGATCTTTACGGATAAGAAGAGTCAGGAGAAACAGACCGCATTACAACAAGCGTATGAGAAACAAAATTGGAAGGATTATACCATTTATGTTCATGGACTGAAAAACAGTGCAAGAACAATTGGAGCAGATAAACTTGCGGATATGGCATATGCGCATGAGCAGAAAAGCAAGGAAGGGGATATTGCTTTTGTGCAGGAAACGTTTGGTGCGCTGATAGAAGAGTGGGAGCGAACAAAAGAAATAATTTATTCCTATTTAGAGATTTATGATAAAGGACGAGCGGAAATACCGCACGAAGACAGCAGTGAAAATGGAATGACGCAAGCTGAATGGAAGAAAGGCTTAGAGCAAAGTATTCATTATCTTTCAGAGTATAAGAAAAAGGAAGCATGGATTCTCCTGCAGGAATTGTCAAAGAATCAATTGGTGCAGGATTCAGGAAATTGTCTGGAACGTGCAATGCAGGCTGTGAAAGAATATGATTATGAAAGTGCAATACATATATTAAGGGAGATATTATAAGGGTTACAAATTAAGGAAGGAAAGAAGTCATGCAAACATTTGCGACACAGGATGAACAAAAAAGGCTGTCAGAATTAGAAATGATGAAGAAAAGTCTGGAATTGCAGCTTCAGGAAATGGCAAAAACCGTTGAGAAGCAGCAGGAACAGATTGCGATGGCCAAAAGAGATCCGCTGACGGGGTTAAGAAATAGAGCCGGAGTTGCGGAACAGATTAATGCTATTTTGAAGACAGGCAGTAAGGGTGCTTTCTTCATTATGGACATGGATAACTTTAAATCGGTAAATGATACTTATGGGCACATTGAGGGCGATAAGGTTCTTGTTCGTTTTGCGCAGGCATTACGAAAGACAATTGAGACAGGTGATTTGGCGGCAAGGCTTGGCGGTGATGAATTTATTATCTTTTCACCAGGTGACAAAACAAGGGAAGAAATTCGTGAGAAAGCGTCGTTGATTATCAGACAGGTAGAAAGAGAGCTTGTATCACCGGGAAGACTTGTCAGAGTAACGGTATCCATGGGAATTGCAATGGCGCCGCAGGATGGTATTATTTTTGAAACTTTATATGGGAACAGCGATAAAGCACTATATTTTGTAAAAAATGATGGAAAGAATGCATTCCGTTTTTTTGATGAGACATCACATGGCAGAAGGACGAGGAACACGCAGAAGGCAACATTGGGAGAAATAACGAATCGGTTAAGGGAGAAAAAGATGGAAGGTTCATTCGTAGTAGAATATAATAATTTTGAGAAAATATATCGCTTTATGGAGCGTAATATTGCAAGAGAGAAAAGAGAAGTGCAGTGTGTATTATTTACCATAGAGGAACCGGCAGACAGAGTGGTTAGTACCTATGAGATGCAAAGACAGATGGAGATGTTGGAGAAATCAGTGACTTCATCTTTGCGAAAAGGAGACGTTACAACGAATTACAGTTCCTGTCAGATGCTTACATTACTTATGGATGTAAACAAAACAAATGCAACGATGGTAGTAAACAGGATACTGGAAAAGTACAGAAATGAAATTGGCACAGATGCACTGAATGTCAGCTGTGAGATTGAACAGCTTATGCCGGATGAGGAATTTGTATAAAGGATAAGAGCAATGAGTACAATTTTAGCGATTGATGATGAAGTTCAGAATCTTGAGATGGTTGAATATGCGTTGGATAAAGAATATGAAGTGATTCCGGTAAGAAGCGGAAAAGCTGCATTGGATTATTTGAAAGAGCATACACCGGATTTGATTTTACTTGATATCATGATGCCTGAAATGGATGGCATGGAGGTATATCAGCATATTAGAGAGCTGAAGGATAAGGCAGATGTTCCTGTTATCTTCCTGACTTCTGCAAATGATACAGAAACGGAAGAAAACTGCTTTGATATGGGTGCGGTAGACTTTATTAGTAAGCCTTTTGAACCTAAGATTGTATTGAAACGTGTTACGCGTACTTTGGAATTGATCAGAAAAGGGAATCGCGTAGACGTTTCTACGGCTGTCGAACTAAAGGAAGATATAAGAGAAGATTATGCAGGTAAAACGCTTGCAGTTACCGTGAATGGTATGAATGTCCAGCTTTATCAGAAGGATATTTATTACATCGAGGTATTTGGAAACACTTGTATTATAAGAACAACCAATAGGGAGCTGACGGTAAGAGAAACGCTGGATCATATGCAGGAAATGCTGGATGACAGTTTTTTGAGAACTGGAAGAAGCTTTATCCTGAATGTTCATTGTGTAACAGAGATTGCAGATGATATTGTTATCATGAAGAATGGCAAGAGGATTAAGTTGCCACGCCGGAATAAAAAAGAGCTTATTGCAGAAATTTTAAGAAAAACGAATAGTATGTTAGTACTATAAATGATTCCATTCGTCACTGAAATGAACCATTCGTCACAAAATACTTGAAGATTTTGGTAAAATAGTTATACTCAATATCAGTTAGAGAGAGTGCGAATGGCGTATAAAATAGTATTAACCTATAAAGCGACAAATCGGGTAAAAGAATCACTTAGGTGATTCTTTTTTTTCGTTAAAATATTGTTCTTTTTGAATTTAGCATATCATGAAATATTTTATTTTTAAGTAAAATAAACATTGTAATTATACCATGAATGTGATAAAAATAAAGAAGAGGAAAACGAATATATAACAGTTTATGGAGGGAAAGTATGAAAACGGGGAAAGAATACAAGTTTTGGTTTGCAACAGGATCGCAGGATTTATATGGAGAGGAATGTCTAAAAAATGTAGCAGAACATTCAAGAATTATTGTTGAGAGTCTGAATGCTTCTGGCTTATTACCATATGAAGTAGTATGGAAGCCAACATTAATTACGAATGCAGTAATTAGAAAGACATTTAATGAAGCAAATGCAGATGAGGAGTGTGCAGGGGTTATTACATGGATGCATACATTTTCTCCGGCGAAGTCCTGGATTCTTGGATTACAGGAATATAGAAAGCCATTGATGCATTTTCATACTCAGTTTAATGAGGAGATTCCATATGATACGATAGATATGGATTTCATGAATGAGAATCAGTCCGCACATGGTGACCGTGAATATGGTCATATTGTAAGTAGAATGGGGATTGAGAGAAAAATCGTTGTCGGACACTGGAAGAATCCGGAAATAATCAATAAGATTGCACAGTGGATGGTAACAGCAGTCGGTATTATGGAATCATCCCATATCCGAGTATGTCGTTTCGGTGACAACATGAATAATGTAGCCGTAACAGAAGGCGATAAGGTAGAAGCACAGATTAAGTTTGGCTGGGAAATCGACCATTATAATGTGAATGATTTAGTAGAATATGTGGATGCTGTTTCAGTTGGAGATATCAAGGCATTAACAGAGGAGTATTACAGTAAGTATCATATTTTATTAGAAGGCCGTGATGAAGCAGAATTCAGAAAGCATGTAGAAGTGCAGGCTGCGATTGAAATTGGTATGGAGAAGTTCTTAGAAGAGAGAGATTATCATGCAATCGTTACACACTTTGGCATGTTAGGCGGCTTAAAGCAGCTTCCGGGACTTGCTATCCAAAGATTAATGGAGAAGGGCTATGGCTTTGGTGGAGAAGGCGACTGGAAGACAGCGGCAATGGTTCGTTTAATGAAGATTATGGCTGCTAATGTAAAGGATGCAAAGGGAACATCCTTCATGGAGGATTATACCTATAATTTCGTACCGGGTAAGGAAGGTATCTTACAGGCTCATATGCTTGAAGTATGTCCTAGTGTTTCTGATGGACCAATTTCGATTAAGGTTTGTCCACTTTCTATGGGCAACAGAGAGGATCCGGCAAGACTTGTATTTACATCCAAGACAGGACCTGCGGTAGCAACATCCTTGATTGATCTTGGTAACCGATTCCGTTTGATCATCAATGCGGTTGATTGTAAGAAGGTGGAAAAGCCAATGCCTAAGCTTCCGGTAGCAACAGCATTCTGGACACCACAGCCTAATCTTACGGTTGGCGCTGAAGCATGGATTCTTGCAGGTGGTGCTCATCATACCGCATTTTCTTATGATCTTACGGTTGAACAGATGGTTGATTGGGCAGATGCTATGGGTATTGAAGCAGTTGTCATTGACCAGAATACCGATATCAGAACGCTTAAGAATGAATTAAGATGGAATTCGGTGGTATACCGATAGCGGTGAGTTTATTGGAAGAAAAGGCTTTTAGGTTTCTCAACATATTCCACCTCATCTAATTGGGCAAAGGCATCAATAAAGTCTTCACGAATCGTAACGATGGCATAGCCAAAGATAAGAGGTTCAATATGGATGACAGCGGATTCCAGTTTTTCCAATGCACCATGATATTTTACAATAAGTTCCCAGGTTCTTGTGTCCGGTGAAAAGCCGACAGCAAGCTCCTGGGATTTTTCTTTTTCTGTGGGAGTGGCAGAGAGTGCAAGGTTTAACAGGTTTTCGAATTTCTGACTTGGCATATGATAAGGCTCCTTGCTATAATGTTTATGTTAACCACGTTGATGTTTTATGCATTTACTGAATAATATGAAGTAAATGAGAAAAAGGTGAGAGCAATGAAGAAAGTTTTAACCTGGTATTTGAAACCATACTATGGGCGTATGATGATTGGATTCGTCATTAAATTTGTAGGAACCATTATGGATTTATGTTTGCCGTGGGTTCTGGCATATATGATCGATACCGTGATTCCTATTGGAGATAAAAAAATGATCTTTTTCTGGGGATTTGTAATGCTTGTGTGCTCGGTGTTGGCTTTGACATTTAATGTGATTGCCAATCGCATGGCTTCTAAGGTAGCAAGAGATACTACGGAAACGATACGACACGATCTTTTTGGAAGAATCATGTGGCTGTCCAATGCGCAGACAGATGGATTTACCAAGCCGTCTTTGATATCCAGATTGACAACGGATACCTACAATGTTCATCAGATGCTTGGGCGTGTGCAAAGGCTTGGTGTCAGAGCGCCGATTCTGGTAGTTGGAGGGGTATTGGTAACCTTGACGCTGGACCCGGTATTGACTCTGGTATTGGTTTCTGTGATGCCAATTATTATAGGAATCACCGTTTATGTGTCTAAGAAAAGCATTCCTATGTATACAAGTCTGCAGGAATCCGTAGATCAGTTTGTCAGACTGATTCGTGAAGATGTAGCAGGAATTCGTGTGATTAAGGCGCTTTCCAGAACTGATTATGAGAAGAGAAGATATGATGCGATTAATCAGGAGGTTGTACAGAAGGAGAAGAAGGCTGGTATTACAATGGCTTCGGTAAATCCCAGTATGAATCTGTTTCTGAATCTTGGACTGGTCATGGTGGTCATTGCTGGTGCGTACCGTGTAAATAATGGCTTATCGGAAGTTGGTAAGATTTTGGCATTTCTTACGTATTTTACGATTATTCTGAATGCGATGATGAATATTTCCAAGATGTTTGTCGTGATATCGAAGGCAGTAGCATCCGCGGACCGTATTATGGAGGTTATAGATGCCACAGAGGATATGGTATTAGAGGTGTGTCAGAGAAGGGAGGATGAGAATGCGTATATTCGTTTTCAGAATGTTTCGTTCTCTTATAATAAGAAGGAACCCAATATCAGTCAAATCAGTTTTGCACTGCAAAAGGGAGAGACGTTGGGCATTATTGGAGCGACAGGTGCAGGAAAGAGTACTGTGGCACAATTGCTCATGCGCTTTTATGACCCGGATGAAGGGGCGATAAGCATTGAAGGACAGGATATTCGCTCCATTCCAACAGGTAAGCTGAGAGAGAAATTTGGTGTTGTTTTTCAGAACGATACGCTCTTTGAAGATACGATTATTGGAAATGTTGACTTAGGACGTGGGCTTTCCGAAAAGGAAATCAAGGATGCAATCTGTTATGCAAAGGCAAAAGAATTTGTAGAGGAAAAAGGAAGAGGATATGAGAATCAGGTCAATATCCGTGGAGCGAACTTAAGCGGCGGTCAGAAGCAGAGGATTCTAATTGCAAGAGCACTTGCCGCACATCCTGATATTTTAATTCTGGATGATTCGTCCAGTGCCTTGGATTATAAAACAGATGCCATGCTTCGTAAGGAGCTGAAAGAGCATTTTGCAGATACAACGACAATTATAGTAGCTCAAAGAATCAGTTCCGTTATGCATGCAGATCAGATTTTAGTGCTGGAAGAAGGACAGATGCTTGGATTGGGCACTCATGAAGAGCTTATGGAAAGCTGTGATATTTATCGTGAGATTGCAGCATCACAGATGGGAGAGGTGGTGTAATCATGGCAGGAAAAAGAGATGGAAAATTCGAGAAGCCAAAGAACCGTAAAGGAACAATTTTAAGGCTGTTAACTTATATGATGCAGTATAAATATCTGCTTTTGCTTGCACTTGTTTTGACGATTGCCAGCAATCTTTTTTCACTGGTAGGTCCTATGCTGTCCGGTTATGCCATTGATGCCATTGAACCGGGGCAAGGAGCAGTTGTATTTGAAAGGGTATTTTATTATGCCGGTCTAATGGTTCTTTTTTATCTGGTATCTTCGGTTTTGTCGTATATTTTGTCCGTGCTGATGATTCAGATTAGCCGTAAGGTGGTATATCGCATGAGAAAGGATGTGTTTCACAGACTGATGGATTTGCCGGTGGGATATTTTGATACTCACCAGACGGGGGATATCATCAGCAGGCTTTCTTATGATATTGATACGGTTAATACATCCCTTTCCAATGATTTGATACAGATTTTGACGACAATCATTACCGTTATTGGAGCGTTAGCTATGATGATTGTCATTTCACCAAAGCTGGTGCTGATTTTTGCTTTTACAGTGCCATTATCCATTGTATTAACCAAGTTGATTACAGGAAAGACAAGACCGATGTTTCGTCTTCGTTCTAAGACGCTTGGAGAATTGAACGGCTTTGTGGAAGAAATGATATCTGGACAAAAGACATTAAAGGCTTACTATCAGGAAGAGAATACGATTGCAAAGTTTGATGGGAAAAATGAAGAAGCCGTAGAAGCTTATTACAGGGCAGAATACTATGGAAGCGTAGTGGGACCAACGGTTAATTTTATCAATAATCTGTCCTTATCCCTTGTCAGCGTCTTTGGGGCTTTGTTGTTTCTTGCAGGGCAGATGAGTGTGGGAAGTATTTCTTCGTTTATCCTGTATTCAAGAAAGTTCTCAGGCCCGATTAATGAAGCGGCAAATATTATGAGCGAACTGCAATCCGCACTTGCAGCAGCAGAGCGTGTATTCTATATGATGGATGAACTTCCGGAGCCTGCGGACAGGGAGGAAGCAGTCCTATTAGAAGAGGTGCGTGGAGAGGTAAAGCTGGAACAAGTTAGCTTTGGCTATACCAAGGAGCAGACGATTATCAAGAACCTGAATCTTCATGCAAAGCCTGGAAAGCTGGTAGCAATTGTTGGTCCGACAGGCGCGGGAAAGACGACATTGATTAATCTGCTCATGCGTTTTTATGATATGGATTCGGGTAAAATTGCGGTAGATAATAAGAAGATAGAGGATATTACAAGAGCCGGTCTTCGAAAGTCATATGCTATGGTGTTGCAGGATACCTGGCTGTTTCAGGGAACGATATTTGAGAATATCGCTTATGGAAAAGAAGATGCGACAATGGAAGAGGTAGTGGAGGCTGCTAAGGCGGCAAGAATCCATTCTTATATTAAGCACCTTCCGGAAGGCTATCAGACAGTTCTTACGGATGATGGAACGAATATATCCAAGGGGCAGAAACAGCTTCTGACCATTGCAAGAGCTATGCTTTTGGATGCCCATATGCTGATTTTGGATGAAGCGACCTCGAATGTAGATACCAGAACCGAGCAACAGATACAGAAGGCAATGCGTAAGCTTATGGAGAATAAGACCTGTTTTGTCATTGCCCATCGACTATCTACCATTCAGAATGCAGACGAGATTCTGGTTGTGAACCATGGAGAGGTTGTAGAGCAGGGAACACATACACAATTAATGGCAAAAAAAGGATTTTATCATCAATTATATAAAGCACAGTTTGAATAATATGAAAAAAGTTATATAATATGGAGAGAACAAGAGAGGAAGAGGAATATGAAGCGAGTAGTTATTACAGGTATTGGTGTCGTTTCACCTTTAGGAAACGATCTGACAACATTTTGGAACAATGTAAAGGAAGGAAATCATGGAATTACGAAGATTACAAAATTTGATGCCAGTGATTTCCCGATAAAAGTAGCAGCAGAAGTAAAGGATTTTGATCCCTTGCTTTGTATGGAGAAAAAAGATGTAAAGAAGAGAGATATCTATTGTCAGTATGCGTTAGAAGCAACACGTCAGGCAATTGAAGACTGTGGTTCTGATTTTCAGGATGTGAATCCTTATCGTGTAGGTGTTTTGGTTGGAACAGGAATCGGCGGAATACACACCATAGAAGATGAATATGAATTCTTCCTTACGAAGAAAAGCAGACCATCCTTTTTATATGCGATTCCGAAGCTGATTTCTAACATGGCAGCCGGAGAAATTGCCATGAAGTATGGCTTTAAGGGCAAGAACTTTAACATTTCGTCTGCTTGTGCGACTTCAACGAATACGATTGGAGAAGCCTTTTCTTCGATTAAGCTTGGAAAGATGGATGTATGTATAGCTGGTGGTTCGGAAGCGACTATTACACCATTTACCTTAACCGGTTTTCACAGCATGAAGACATTAACGACAAGTGATGATCCGGATCGTGCATCGATTCCATTTGATAAAGAAAGAAATGGATTCGTTATGGGTGAAGGTGCAGGAATTGTAGTATTAGAGGAACTTGAACATGCATTAAATAGAAATGCAAAGATTTATGCAGAAGTAGTAGGATATGGTGCTACCGCAGATGCTTATCATATTACCAGCCCGGAACCACAGGGAGAGGCAGCTGCTCAGGCGATTCTGGAAGCTTGTGCGGAGGCAGGAATTGAGCCAAAGGACGTTGATTATTTCAATGCACATGGAACCTCTACGCCATTAAATGACAAGTATGAGACAAATGCCATTAAGAGAGCCTTTGGTGATAGTGCAAAAAATTTATATATCAGCTCAACCAAGTCTATGACAGGACATCTTCTGGGTGGAGCAGGAGCCATTGAAGCCATTATCAGTGCACTGTCTCTGAAGGATGGATTTATTCCAATGACCGTTGGTTACAAGGAATATGATGAAGATTGTGATCTAAATTATGTGACCGAGCAGGGATTAGAGAAGGATATTACGTATGCAATGTCTAATTCCCTTGGTTTTGGCGGTCACAATGCCGTGTTGTGTATCAAGAAATATAAGGAATAGGTTTTGTTGAAAAAATATAGTCGGGATGTAGACAAACAGCCTCTTAGGTCATTTGACCAAGAGGTTGTTTGCTTTTTGAGCTATTTATAATTGCTATCAAATTTGTAAAAAATATAAAAATTATATAAATTTGATCATATTATTGAAATATATGGATGTGGATGCTATTATTAATGGCGTGTTTAGTTAACATAATGTATTTAAATTCAAAGGAGAAAAATATGAAGGGAAGATGGACAAGATTAGTTTCGATTCTTGGTGTTACTGCAATGGTTGTCAGTCAGAGCGGAAGTATGTTGGTAAAGGCCGATGAACTGCCAGCTGATAATGTATCAGTGATTTCCCAGGAAGGGACAATTGAGGAGACAGCGACCGAAGAAGGGACAAGCGAGGAGACAGCGACCGAAGAAGAGACAAGCGAGGAGACAGCGACCGAAGAAGAGACAAGCGAGGAGACAGCGACCGAAGAAGAGACAAGCGAGGAGATAGCGACCGAAGAAGAGACAAGCGAAGAGACAGCGACTGAAGAAGAGACGAGCGAGGATACAGTGACCGAAGAAGAGACAACAGAGGAAGAAAACACTGACGAATATGGTATTGCTCTTTTGGCAGAGGATACATCAACTGATGAAGTACAGCCTGTAACCAATTTAAGATGGAGTGAGGATACGCCAGGTGTAGCTATATTTTATAATCCAAATGAAGAAAATGTGTCATTTACAGTGCATTGTTATCTAGATGGAGAGAGTATTCCGGGATGGAATACTTCTCGTGATGGAGCTGGAGAAGTTTCACTTCCTGTCTATTATGATATTCATGAGTCTGGCGATTATACATTTATTGTAGAAACGTTTGCTTATGGTGTAGAAGAGGATTGGGATTTATCGTCAGGATGCATATCAGAAGAAAGTCCTGCTTTCACTTATACAAGACCATCAGAGCAGATAGAAACACCGAAAAATATTTCATGGTCAACGGATGGCGTAGTTTCATGGAATAAAGTAGATCATGCGGTGACATATTTTAGTTATTTAGCTTATGCGGATGATAATTATTATTCGGGTTATCATGAGATAGGTGGTTGGGGAAGTAGCGATTCTTTCAGAGATTACTCAAATGAACTGGCTTCCGGATATGATTATTATACCAGAGTAAGAGCAGTAAGCGAGAATATTAATTTATATGCAAACAGCGACTATTCAGACTGGGTTGCTTTGGACGGTTCTGCAACGGTAGATAAGACAAGTGATAAATTAGATGAAGCGTTTGGAGATGGAGTAACAACAGCTAATGCACAGGATGTTGCAGCAGCTGTAAAAACTGCTTTTGCAGATGATACAGCCAAGGGTGAGTTACAGGTTGCCATGCAGACAGACACAGAGACACAGGGAAAGATTAAGAGTCTTGAAGATGCATATAAGGAATCAATGGGATTAGAAACATCTGTTAACCCAAGTGATGATATCGGAATTGACCCTTCTTCAGTATCGCTGCTCGGAGCAGCATTAAATGCAACAGAAAGTGGTTCTGTTACTTTCAATATGAGTAAGCCGGATGAGGAAACGCAGAAAGATTTAATTACAAATAGTAGATTTACAAAGGCAATTGTGCTGGACTTAGAGTTAGAAGGAGCAGGTATCACAGCAGGAGAATCACTTGCAATCCCTGTAACCGTTACGATGGCAGCACCAGAAGGAATCGATATTAATAAGTTAACGATTCTGCATTATAATGCAGATGGCACATATGAGAATCTTTCGGTTCGTAAGAATGCAGACGGAACGATTTCTTTTACGGTAACGCACTTTAGTAATTTTGTGTTTGGAGAAAAACAGCAAGAATCAGTAAGCACAAGCAATGGTTCATCTAATACGTATGCATCATCGGATGATGGTTCATCATCAACAGTTTATGTTCCATCATGGAAGCCAACAACTCCTGATGAAATAAAGAGATATTCATTCTTTGGGAAAGAGAAAGTGAACTTTGTTGCTGATGTTAATAATGCATATCCTGTTACGATTGTGAATGCGATGCAAGGTAAACTTTGCTTTGATGTATTTGAGGCGGTATTAGGTGATTATTCTATTGGAAGAACGTATAATATTTATCCAGCTAAAAAGACAGTATATAAAATGGATAGTGCAGCAAAGATTACTTTAAGTATTCCAAAGGCATTACAGGCAGATAACAGAGATTATAAGATGATATGTGTTAGCAAGGATGGTCAGCCAATTGTACTGGATGATCTTGATTTGAACCCAGACACAATTACATTTGAAACAGATTCTTATTATGCGTTTGCTTTAGTATAATATTTATCCAGCTAAAAAGACAGTATATAAAATGGATAGTGCAGCAAAGATTACTTTAAGTATTCCAAAGGCATTACAGGCAGATAACAGAGATTATAAGATGATATGTGTTAGCAAGGATGGTCAGCCAATTGTACTGGATGATCTTGATTTGAACCCAGACACAATTACATTTGAAACAGATTCTTATTATGCGTTTGCTTTAGTTTATAAGGATGTAGTAAACGTACAGTAATCTTTAGATTAAGAAATGAATAATAGATCTCGTTGTAGATGGAGGACTCAAAAGTCAAACAAAGGCTTTTGAGTCCTTTGTAGTATAACGGATAATCAATGAAAGGAGGTATACTTCTATGATGACATTTTAGATAGTTTTGTTTGAGTGTGGTTTGTTGGCTAAAGTTATGATATACTTACAGTCAATGATATCTTTTAACGTGATTTATATGAAATGAGGAATTTATTTGAAAAAGACAGAGCATATCGTGAAATCTGTAGAACCGGGTTCCATTGCAGAAGAACTTGAAATTGAACCGGGAGATGTGTTATTAACCATTAATAACGAAGAAATAGAAGATGTTTTCGACTTTCGTTACATGATAAAGGATGAGTATCTGGAGGTTGTAATCCGTAAGCCGGATGGCGAGGAGTGGCTTCTAGAGATTGACAAGGAATATGACGATGATCTGGGCATTGAGTTCGAGAATTCGTTGATGAGTGATTACCGTTCCTGCAGTTGGCTAAAGTTATGATATACTTACAGTCAATGATATCTTTTAACGTGATTTATATGAAATGAGGAATTTATTTGAAAAAGACAGAGCATATCGTGAAATCTGTAGAACCGGGTTCCATTGCAGAAGAACTTGAAATTGAACCGGGAGATGTGTTATTAACCATTAATAACGAAGAAATAGAAGATGTTTTCGACTTTCGTTACATGATAAAGGATGAGTATCTGGAGGTTGTAATCCGTAAGCCGGATGGCGAGGAGTGGCTTCTAGAGATTGACAAGGAATATGACGATGATCTGGGCATTGAGTTCGAGAATTCGTTGATGAGTGATTACCGTTCCTGCAGTAATAAATGTATCTTTTGTTTTATTGACCAGATGCCGCCTGGAATGAGAGAAACCTTATACTTTAAGGATGATGATTCCAGACTTTCCTTCTTGCAGGGTAATTACATTACACTTACGAATATGCAGGAAAAAGATATTGACAGAATCATCCGTATGAATCTGGCACCGATTAATATTTCTGTACAGGCAACGAATCCGGAGCTTCGCTGTAAGATGTTAAATAATCGTTTTGCTGGAGAGAAGTTAAAGTTCTTACAGAAATTATATGAAGGTCATATTGAGATGAATGGTCAGATTGTATGCTGTAAGGGAGTCAACGACGGTGAAGAATTAAAGAGAAGCATTGAGGACTTATCAAAGTATCTGCCGTTTATGCGAAGTGTGTCGGTAGTGCCTGCCGGAATCACAAAGTATCGGGAGGGACTTTACCCGATTGAGCTTTTTACAAAAGAAGAGGCTGGGAAAACAATTGATTTAATTGAGAGCTATCAGCAAGGGTTCTATGATGAATATGGACTCCATTTCATTCATGCCAGTGATGAGTGGTATATTACGGCAGAAAGAGAGTTTCCGGAAGAAGAGCGATATGATGGTTATATTCAGCTTGAGAATGGTGTTGGTATGATGCGTCTTCTGATGAATGAGTTTGAGGAAGCATTAGATAATCTGGTAAAGAGTGAGCAATATCAAAACTTGAAAGAAACTTTGCACAGAACGGTTACTATTGCTACTGGAAGATTAACTTATTCGACACTTGTGTCATTTTCGGAGCGGTTAATGAAATGTTTTCCGGGACTTACGATACATGTGGTTGCAATCAGGAATGATTTCTTTGGAGAAACCATTACAGTATCGGGATTGATTACGGGGCAGGATTTAATCAGTCAGTTAAAAGAGCAGCAGCATGCAGGTGTGGAGCTTGGTGACACACTCAATATTCCAATTAATATGTTGCGAAGTGGTGAAAAAGTATTCTTGGATGATGTGACAGTGGCAGATGTTGAGAAAGCCCTGAATATACATGTAGCCGCGGTGGAAGCAAATGGAAGAGATTTTATTGAGGCTATCATCAATCCGAAGTATTGCAGTGACAGAGAGAACGAGAACTTTGTTTACATTCAGGCATACGACAGATAAGGGAAGAATGCTTAATGAGAAAAATGAATCAATAACAGCGTTGACATAAAAGCATAAAGCATGATACTATCTCATAGGTTAGTGGGGGCTAACTTATGAGATTTTATTTTGCGCTTGTTTGTGGAGCAAGATTTAGGTATGGGGGAAAATTGCAGGGAGCATTTTCTCTTTTTTTTACCAAAAGGTTAGTTAAAACTAATTATCACATTACAAATAAGGAGATTTATCATGGTTAAAATTGCAGTTTATGGAAAAGGCGGTATTGGAAAATCAACAACCACATCTAATTTGTCAGCAGCACTTAGTGTGATGGGATACCGCGTTATGCAGATAGGGTGCGATCCAAAAGCGGATTCTACCAAAAATTTGCTTGGAGGAAGAAAGATTCAAACCGTTTTGGATCAGATTAAGGAAAAGGGAAATGACGTTACTCTGGAAGATATCGTATTTGAAGGATATAACGGAGTACTTTGCGTGGAAGCAGGAGGCCCTACACCGGGAATTGGCTGTGCCGGACTTGGTATTATTTCAGCTTTTCAGAAACTGGAAGAGTTAGAGGCTTTTGAAGTATATAAACCGGATATTGTTTTATATGACGTATTGGGAGATGTTGTGTGTGGTGGATTTGCTATGCCAATTCGTGATGGCTATGCAGAGCATATCTTTATTGTTACCAGTGGAGAAATGATGGCGATGTTTGCAGCATCGAACATTTCGAGAGCAGTGGAGAACTTTAAGAACAGAGGTTATGCGAAGGTTGCCGGTATTATCTTAAACGAAAGAAAGGTAGAAAATGAGCATGAACTTGTAGAACGCTTTGCGAAAGAATCTGGTCATGAGGTAGTACAGGTGATTCGAAGAAGTAAGGCAGTTCAGATTGCAGAAGATAAGGGAAGAACCGTAATAGAAGAATTGCCAGATGCAGATATTGCAGAAGATTACAGAATGCTTGCTGAGAAAATGATGGAGATATGTGAAGGGAGAGAATTAGAGAAATGTGTGTAAATCATTGCTTTGAAAAAACGTTAAACTATAGCTCTCCGGGACATGGTGGATGGGGAATTATTCGAGTGGCAGCGCTGATACCGGAAAGCCATCAGATGTTTATCTGTCCGTCTGCATGTTTTCGACATGGTGCATTAGGCGCAATGCAGCATGGCTATAAAAATAGAACTTCCTATTTATATATTACACCAGCCGATATCGTTACGGGATATGATCACTTAATCGTGGAAGGCGCTGAGGAACTGCTTGAAAAGGATAAGACAATCAAGGTGCTGTTTTTATTTGTGCCTTGTATGGATGACTTTCTGGGTACTGATATTGATGCGGTTGCAAAGGAAATACAGGAAAAACATCCGGGAATTATCGTGCGTGCATGTCATATGAATCCGATTGCTGCAGAAACCAAGAAGCCGCCCCTCGTAACAACAATGCAGGCGATGTTTTCTACGATTGAGACCTCAGATTATGCATCCGAGAATGCGGTAAATCTCTGTGGTAGTTTCGCTCCGATACCAGAGGAATGTGAATTGTTTGATTTTCTGGGAGATTATGGACTTGAGGTAAGACAGCTTGCAGATTATGAGACTTATGAAGCGTTCTGTGAAATGGGAAGAAGCAAATACAATCTGATTATGAGACCAGCCGGAAAGTTCGCAGCAGAATATATGGATAAAAATTATGGGACAACGTCTGTCAGATACATGATTAGCTATGATATAGATGAGATTCGTGGGAATTACGAAGAGTGGGGAGAAGTGTTGTCACAACAGCATAGTAAGAGTGAAAATGCAGTATTTGATTTAGCAGGTGTTGAGAGCGAAACGAAAGAGATGATTGCTCATGCGGTAAAGAAATTGAATGGACTTCCAATCAGCGTAGCCAGCAGTGCAGTGCTCCGTCCATGTTCTTTAGCAAAAGCATTGATTAAGTATGGATTTACCGTAAAAGAAGTTTTTGTACAGGAATTATTGCCGGTTGATAAAGACGCTTATGAGTATCTTTGTGAAAACCATCCGGAAGTTTTAATCAGCCAGCCAAGACATCATAAGAGTGCGGTACGTGACAATAAGGATACGAATATGGTGGCAATTGGTTTTGAGGGTGCTTATTTAAGACAGAGCGATTACGTTGTGGATTTGTCTGGTGATGAAGGTATGTATGGTTATTATGGCGTACAAAGACTGATGAAAATGCTTGAAAAGTCCATTGAGGAGAAAGCGGATTTAAGAAAAATGATAGAAGAATATGGAGCGGTAGTGTAATGAAGAGATTATATAGATTTTTACCACCTTTTGCAGGTGATTATTCAGGTGTGGGTTCTGCACTCTATGAACTTGGAGGAATGCTTTGCATACATGACGCTTCCGGCTGTACCGGTAATTATGTGGGATTTGACGAACCAAGATCTTATGATTCCAAGCAGTTAGTGTATTGTACTTCATTGCGTCAGAATGATGCCATTTTAGGAAATGAAGAAGTATATATTGATAAGATTGTTCGTGCGGCTAAGGATATGAAACCGAAATTTGTTGCTATAGTAGGAAGTCCAGTACCGCTTATTATAGGCTTTGATTTTAATGGCTTTGCCAAGGAAGTGGAACAGCGTCTTGGAATTCCGGCGTTTGGATTTGAAACAGGCGGCATGAAGGGAAGCTATAAGGAAGGTGTCGTTATGGCAGTTAATAAGCTGTTGGATTACTATGTACTTCCCAAAAAGAATGAGCTTGAAAGAAATGCGGACAGAAGTGGCAAAAAGGTAAATATTGTTGGTGCAACACCGCTTGATATCAGCGAAGAGAATCTGAATGCCTTAAAAGCCATATTGCAGGAAAATGGCTATGAAGTAAATAGTGTCCTTTCGATGTCGAATGATATGGAAGAATTTCTATCTTTTTATAAAGCAGACGTGAATCTTGCTGTGACACAGGCAGGGGCATTGATTGCAATGGATTTAGAGAAGAAATACAATATGCCATTTTTGGCAGGACTACCAATTGGTGAATATGGAACCGAGCACTATTTTGCTTGTCTGGAACAGGTCTTTGAAACAGGGGAAAGCATGGAAGTGTCACAGGCGCCTGTAACAGTAAAGGGAGATAAAAAGGGAGAAGCGGTTATTTTGGAAGATGGAATTCTTGCTTCTTCTATAAGAGTAGAGCTATTGGCACAAGGATATGAAAAGGTAAGAGTTGTGTCGCTATTTGGTAAGGATGCCGGGATGGCGAAGGTGGAAGCGGAATACACAGGAGATGAGGACGCGATATTGGCAGCGGTCAATGAGGACGGTGCATCACTTGTGATAGCGGATCCGATATTACTGAAATATAGAGAAAATCTGGAAAATGCAAAAGTGGTTGAATTACCTAAATATGCAATATCCAGTAAATTGTTTCATTATAAACGATGGATTTACATTGGAAAAGGATGGAACGAGAAAGTTCAATAAATATTTATTTAAGGAGGCATGAATGAAAAGCAGTTTTGTGAAGCAGAGCGCATGGGTAATCGGTATTGTTGTTACCTTGGTGGCAACGATGCTTTTAGCAATGGGAATTGGAAGATACAGCATAAGTATAGGGCAGATTATCAATACATTACTTCCAAGCAGTCTGGCAATGGAAGAGGTTGACCCGAATGTGCGAACTGTTATTTATACCATTCGTTTGCCAAGAGTATTATTAGCTGCTTTGGCAGGTGGTGGACTTGCGGTGTCTGGTGCGGCATTTCAAAGTTTATTTTCCAATCCACTTGCAACACCTGATACGCTAGGTGTTGCAACGGGAGCTTCCTTTGGGGCAACTTTGGGAATTATGCTTGGCTTTGGTTCTTTGGGAATTCAAAGCTGTGCTTTTATAGCAGGTGTTGCCTGTGTGGCATTGGTATATTTTATCAGTAAGGTAAAGGGCGAAAGTTCCATGATTATGATTATTTTGTCTGGTATGGTCATTAGTTCTTTATTCGAAGCGATGGTTTCGTTGATTAAATATACAGCAGATCCACAGGATACGCTTCCTGAGATTACATATTGGTTAATGGGAAGTCTTTCTGGTGTAGGATTTGATGAATTGATGCTGGGAAGTCCATTTATTATCATTGGTCTTATCATTATCTTTATGCTGAGATGGAAGCTGAATACTTTATCTTTGCATGAGGATGAAGCGAAATCATTAGGCGTTAATGTGAATGTGGTGCGTATGCTTACCATTATTGCATCTGCTATGATTACCGCCTCAGCAGTTTCTCTTTGCGGAAAAATCGGATGGGTAGGCCTTTTGATACCACATGTTTCCAGAATGATTTTCGGAAATAATAATAAGAGTATTATTCCTGCAAGTATTGGGTTAGGAGCAATCTTTATGGTGGTTATTGATACGATAGCAAGAAGTGCGATTGCGTCAGAGATTCCGATTTCCATTCTGACAGCAGTCATTGGAGCACCTTTCTTTATCATTTTACTTAGAAAGACAGGAGGTATCCGTTAATGAAATTTGAAGTGGAAAATGGCAGCTTTGGATATGGTAATGGCAGACAGATATTGAATCATATCAGCTTTGATGTGGAACAGCAGGAAATCTTGTCTATCCTTGGGTCTAACGGTGTAGGTAAGACAACGTTGTTAAAGTGTACACTTGGCTTACTGAAATGGAGCAGTGGAGAGACAAAGATTGATGGTAAGAATGTACAGCAGATGAAGCACAGCGAACTTTGGCGTAATATCGGGTATGTACCACAGGCGAAGTTGTCAGCCTTTGCTTATACCGTAGATGAAATGGTTCTGTTAGGAAGAAACAGCCATCTAGGAATGCTGGAACAGCCAGGGAAAAAGGACAAGGAAATTGCAGAAAAATGTATTGACCGAATTGGCATTGGTTATCTGAAGGGAAAGCTTTGCAGTAAAATCAGTGGCGGTGAGTTGCAGATGGTTTTAATTGCAAGAGCGTTAGCGGCACAACCAAAGCTTATGATTCTGGATGAGCCGGAATCCAATCTGGACTTCAAGAATCAGCTTATTGTCTTGGAAACGATAAAGAGTCTTCGTGATGAGGAAGGAATTTCTTCCATTGTGAATACTCATTATCCGGAACATGCGATTTCTATTTCGGATAAGGCACTGATTCTGAATCGCGATGGCAGTAGTGTATTTGGATCTGCACATAGCAGTATTGTGGAGGACAATTTAGAGAAGGCGTTTGGTGTCAATGTGAAGATTAAAGATTTTTACCATAGAGAAAAGAAGTATACATGTGTGCTTCCTTTATCTATTGCAGCAGGAAATGAATAAGTACGAAAGAGGATAGGTATGAAAAAATTAGTAGCTATAATTTTAACAGGTGCACTTGTATTTGGTTTGGCAGGTTGTGGAAATACAAACAGTACAGTGAATGAAGTAGAGAGTTCGGCGGAGATAGAAGAAAGTACTGTAGCGGCTACGGAAAGTGTACCTGAGAGTAAACAGGAAGCAGAAGAAAAGAAAGCCACCAAAGTTATTGTTGACCACGCGGGGGTAGAGGTAGAAATACCGACCGAAATCAACAGAATTGTTGTTGGAAATACACTGCCGCTGGCATCTGTGTTAACAGTTTATTTGGGAGGAGCAGAAAAGATTGTAGGTATTCATCCTTCTTCTATGGGAGCAGCGCAGAGCAGTTTGTTGAGTGAGCTTTATCCGGAGATTCTGGATGCAAAGACAGATTTTATCAATGGAACAGAAATTAATATTGAAGAACTTTTAAATCTGGAACCGGATATCGTAATCGGTGTAGGAGCAGAGCAGGCACAGACTTTACGTGACGCAGGAATTCCGGCGGTAACCGTATCGGTATCTGCATGGGATTACAATGTAGTGGAAACATATACACAGTGGATTAACTTATTTGATGAGATTTTCGGTGAAAGCGAGCTGAGCGACCAAATATCAGCATACAGTGAACAGGCATATGCTGATATTCAGGAAAAGGTTTCTAGCATTGCAGAAGAAGATAAGAAGAAAGTTATGATTCTCTTTAATTATAGCGAAGAAACAATGACCGCTTCCGGTGGAAAATTCTTTGGTCAGTTCTGGTGTGATGCATCCGGTGCGATTAATGTTGGCCACGAAACACAGGAACTTGGAACTCTTACTATCGATATGGAGCAGGTATATGAGTGGAACCCGGATATTATTATCATTACGAACTTTACCAATGCAGTTCCAGAAGATTTATACACCAATGCCATTGGCGGTGATGACTGGAGTACGGTAAAGGCAGTACAGGAGAAACAGGTATACAAGATGCCGTTAGGTTTATATCGTTCCTTTACACCAGGAGCAGACACACCGGTAACGTTACAATGGTTTGCCAAAACAGTATATCCGGAAATTTTTGAAGATGTAGATATAAAACAGGTAGCAAAAGACTACTTTCATGATTATTTCAAGATTGAATTAACAGAAGAACAGGTAGAAAGCCTGTTTACACCTTCAAAAGAGAGCGCGAACAGTGTAACAAAATAATACAAGCATGAGCGAAATGAGATTGGAGAAATAATGATACAAAAGAGAGTAACAGCGCTTTTATTAAGCGTATGTATGATAATAAGTACAGTAGGGTGTGCAAAGACAGCATCCGTAGATGAAGTAGAGAACACAAGTACAGTAGAAACAACTGCAAGTGCAGTAGAAGAAAAAGATACCGGTGAAGAAGGAACAAGAACCATTATCGATCAGGTTGGCAATGAAGTTGTACTTCCTGAGAAGATTGAACGAGTTGTTATTGCATCGGTATGGCCGTTAGCTTCTGTTTATATTCTTTCTATGGGAACAGACAAGTTAGTAGGGCTTGATCCTGCGATTATCAGTGCAGCAGAGAATTCTATCTTGATTAAAATTGCACCTGAAATATCAGAAATTGACAGTAGCTTTAGTCAGGGCGGCTACATGAATGTAGAAGAATTGATGAAGCTTGATCCGGATGTCGTATTATATTCAGCAGCAATACCGGAAGACTATGAAGTGGCAACACAGGCGGGAATCCCGGCAGTTGGTTTTAGCTTAAGCATCAAAGATTATAATGCAGTAGAAACAATTAACAGTTGGATTGAACTCTTAGAAGAAGTTATGGGTGAAGATATCAGCAGTGCAGAATATGTAGAGTATGGTAATCAGATTCAGGATTTAGTGGCGGAAAGATTAAAAGATGTTAAGGAAGAGGATAAGCCAACTTGCATGGTGATTCATAAGTATGCAGATGATATTATTAGTGTTCCGGGAACAAATACATGGGCTGATTACTGGATTACAGCTTCCGGTGGTATCAATGTAGCTTCAACAGAAACAGGAACGAAGGAAACCAGTATGGAGCAGGTGTATGCATGGAACCCGGATAAGATTCTTATTACCAATTTTAATGATGCACTTCCAGAGGATATTTATAATAATGAGCTTTGTTCCAGCGATTGGAGTACAATCAATGCAGTACAAAAGGAAGATGTAAAGAAAATCCCTCTTGGAATGTATCGTTGGTATGTAACCTGTTCGGATTCGCCTATGATGCTTCTTTGGATGGCGATGCAGAATCATCCAGAACTGTTTGAAGACATTGATTTTAATGAAACGATGAAAGAATTTTATAGAAAATTCTATGATGTGGAGCTTACAGATGCGGATATGGAACAGATTTTAAATCCTAATCGAGAAGCAGCAGGAGGCATTAAGAAATAGGAAAATGCAGGATTGGAATCAATACATGAATCATTTTCTGGAAACGGTGACAAATGATACGGTTTGTGAGCGTTGCAAGGATATACCAACAGAAGTAGGGAATATGGAGCTTGGAAGAAAAAGCTCTCCAAGTGGAATTTTGTACTTTGACTGGAATATGAACTTTCATCAGAAGATGGATGTCAGTAGAAGAGGAAATTTTGGAAAAGACGAAATACAGATGATTTTTAATCTGAATCAGGATATTGAGTGGCAGATAGAGGAAGGCGGCCAGTTGGTACAGCTCAAAAAGGGAGAGGTTTGTGTCTACCGCAACTGCGATTATACGACTTCCATGACCTATCAGGGAGAGCAAAAGTTTCTGTTTAAAAGTATTCAGATTCCGACTAAGCTGTTTTGCAGTCTGCTGACACAGTATTTCCCCAAGGAGCAGGTAAAGTGCGTGGAGTCGTTGTTTCTTCAACAGGTTACAAAGACTGCAATTACGAAGGAAATGTACCAGGTTCTATGTGAAATAGATTATTCTGCCAAGTATAAGGAGTTTGAGAGTCTGTATCTGGAAGGGAAAATGATAGAGCTTATTGCCTTGGTGTTACATAGCATTTCTTATTATGAAACACAAAAGGTCAAAAGGCTGGTGCTTTTGTCAGAGGAAGAAAAAGGGTATCTGTATCAAGTCAAGGAGAGAATCGATAAGCAGCCGGCTTTAGAGTATACCACAGAACAGCTTGCCATGGAGGCAGGGATGAGCGTCAGTAAGTTCAACAAAGCATTTCGGCAGAATTCTGGTGAATCACTTCATGCCTATGTGATTCAAAGAAGAATGGAGCTTGCAGCTTCCCTGTTGCAGGAAGGAAAATACAATATCAGTGAAGTTGCAGGGCTTTCCGGTTATTCCAATCTAAGTCATTTCTCCGATTCTTTTCGTAAGAAATATGGCGTCTTGCCAAAGAAATATGTGGTAAGCTTGCAGACAGAAAACGAAAAGTGTTAAAAGTAAATTGCTTTTTGGTAGAATCCAAAAGTGAAATTGTTAAAATAAATGCGATGGTTAGATGATGCTAACTGTCGCATTTTTAGTTTGAACATTTGAACATAAGAAAGAGGAGGAGAAAGTGATGAAAAGAATCATGAAGTATGCCGGCGAAGATAAGAAGAAAACGATACTTGCAACGTTTTGTATTATCTTGGCGGTTTTGATGAGTGTTATACCATTTTTGCTTGCGTGTCAGATAATCACGCCGCTCATTATGGGAGAAGAGATTTCGGGAAAGGCAATTACAGGGCGTGTTGTAGGCGTGTTTGTCTGTCTTATACTGCATGGCGTTTTATATTGCGCAGGCTTGAACCTTTCCCATCAGGCGGCTTTTGGAATCTTAGAGAGAATCCGTATTACCTTGCAGGAGAAGATGGAGAAGCTGCCACTGGGAGTTATACAGGAAAAGGGAATCGGAACCATCAAGAGATTATTTGTCGATGATGTAGAAAGCATGGAGATTTTGCTTGCCCATGCCATTCCGGAGGGATTTGGAAATGCACTTGTTCCGATAGTCGTTTATGTTATTTTGTTCATCGTAGATTGGAAATTGGCACTTTTATCGATGGTTTCTATCTTTATTGGTGTGTTTGCCATGATGAAAATGTTTATGATTGGGACCAAAGATATGGAGAATTATTATAAGGCTGGTCAGGTCATGAACAATACTATTATTGAGTATATCAATGGTATGGAAGTGGTGAAGGTATTCAATAAGGACGGGGAATCCTTCCAGAGATTTCAGAAGGATGTTGCAAACTATCGTGACTTCACGCTTGCATGGTATAAGGCATGCTGGCCGTGGATGGCAATTTACAATGCACTTGTTCCATGCACGGCGCTATTTGCACTTCCGTTTGGTTCGTGGTTCGTGATACAAGGTTATTCAGCCTTGGCAGATTTGATTTTGGTATTATGTCTGTCATTTAGTGTGGGGGTTCCTATCTTGAAGATGTTAAGCTTTGCACCACAATTCCCACAGCTTGAATATAAGCTGCAACAGCTGGAACGGGTGGTAGAGGCAGAGCCATTAAAGCAGACAGAAGATGCATTCCAAGGAAACGACAATGCTGTCATTTTTCAAAATGTTGGCTTTGCGTATGAGGAACAGAAAGTATTGCAGGATGTCAATCTTATGATGAAGGAAAATGAGATTACGGCGTTGGTTGGAGAGTCAGGTTCCGGTAAGAGTACATTAGCAAAGCTTTTGGTTCATTACTATGATGCGAAAGAGGGCAGGATTACGATAGGTGGTCAGGATATTACGAATATGAGTCTGGAGGCGTTGAATCAGCGTATCAGCTATGTATCACAGGAACAGTTCTTATTCAATACGTCTTTGCTTGAAAATATTCGAATGGGCAAGCTTGATGCAACGGATGAGGAAGTTCTGGAGGCTGCCAGAAAGGCACAATGCATGGAATTTATCGAAAAGTTACCGGATGGTATTCATACGATGGCTGGCGATGGTGGTAAACAGCTTTCCGGTGGACAGAGACAGAGGATTGCACTGGCAAGAGCGATTATTAAGGATGCACCAATCGTTGTCTTAGATGAAGCTACGGCGTTTACTGACCCTGAAAATGAAGAGAAGATGGATGCAGCAATCAAAGAGGTTGTTAAGGGCAAGACGTTACTGGTGATTGCACACAAGCTTCCTTCTGTTATGAATGCAGATCAGATTTGTGTAATGCGTGAAGGTAAGGTACAGGCAATCGGTAAACATGAGGCACTACTTAAGCAGAGTGAGGAATATCGCAAATTGTGGAATGTTTCGCTTAACAGTGCGGAATGGAAAGTCGGAAAGGGGGCATAATATGCTGCAATTACTTAGATTAATCAAGAGAATCCTTCATATTTCAGGGCAGTATGCAGGAAGAATCAAGGCTGCATTTGTATGTTCGGCGGTAAAGTCCGTCATGATGCAGATGCCAATATATATTACATACCTTATATTATTACAGTTCTATGAGCATACCATCACATTCAGAAGCTGTATCTATGCAGGGATTGGATTAGTTGCAATCGTAACGGTTCAGATTCTTGCACAGCTTTTGAGCGACAGGTTACAGAGTGCCGCAGGATATATGTTGTTTGCTGATAAGCGTATGGAGCTTGGAGAACATTTGAAAAAGATGCCGATGGGGTATTTTACCGCTGGAAATATTGGAAAAATCAGTTCTGTGTTAAGTACAGATATGATTTTCATTGAAGAGGTCTGTATGAGTACCATTGCGGATATGATGAGCTATATATTCAGCTCTCTTGTGATGATTTTATTCCTTGCAGGGCTGGATCTTCGTCTTGGTGCGGCTATGTTCGTATTTTCTATCCTGGCATCTGTGGCAGCAGAGGGCATGAACCAGATGTCCATGAAGGAAGGTGAGAAGAGACAGGAACAGAGTGAAAGATTGACGGAGGCGGTTCTTTCTTTTGCAGAGGGAATTGGAATTATTAAAAGCTATAACCTGTTAGGAGAAAAGTCGAAGGAGCTTACGGATAACTTTACAGAATCGAAGAAAGTTTCGTTAGGCTTTGAAGAGAAAATGACACCATGGCAGATGGGGCTTTATGTTTTGTATGGTATTGGCACAAGTGTTATTCTGGGAATGGGAATCTATTTACAGCAGACGGGAAGTCTGGAATTGCCAAGACTTTTAGGAATGCTCATGTTTGTTTTCAATATGTTTGGACCGTTAAAGTCTTTGTACTCGCAGGCGACCAGATTAACCGTTATGAGCAGTTGTATGGACAGAATCGAAGAGCTTTTTGCAACGGAGGAGCTTTCTGATTATGGAACACAGAAGCTTCCGAGTGTGAAATCAGTAAATGGAAAGGGTATTGCCGAGGTTACATTTGACAGAGTAGCGTTTGCATACGATAAACAAGAAGTCATAAAGGACATCAGCTTTTCCATGGAGCCAAATACCATGACCGCATTAGTAGGCCCATCAGGAGGCGGCAAATCAACGATTGCCAGTATGCTGACAAGATTCTGGGATGTGAAGGAAGGTTCTGTGAAAATCAGAGGTGTGGATATTCGAAATGTGCCGCTTTCTGAGCTTATGAATGAAATCAGTATGGTATTTCAGCGTGTGTATCTGTTTCAGGATACGATTTATAACAATATCAGTATGGGTAAGCCAAATGCAACGAGGGAAGAAGTGTATGAAGCTGCCAAAAAGGCACGCTGTTACGATTTCATTATGAAATTGCCGGATGGATTTGACACGGTTGTCGGAGAAGGTGGTGCAACGCTTTCCGGTGGAGAAAAGCAGAGAATTTCGATTGCCAGATGTATCCTAAAGGATGCGCCGATTGTCATACTGGATGAAGCAACAGCAAGCGTGGATATGGACAATGAAAGCTATATACAGGAAGCAATTAACGAGCTGGTAAAAGGAAAAACACTGCTTGTTATCGCACATCGACTCAATACGATACAGTCTGCGAATCAGATACTTGTAGTAGAGAATGGGAAGATTACGCAGGCTGGTAAGCACGAAGCGCTGATGAAGGAAGAAGGAACCTATAGGAACTTTGTAGAGATACGAAAGAAGGCATGTGCGTGGATGGTGTAATCGGGATGAATAATAATATTTTTGATATTTCTAAATATTTATAACTCAACTTTCCCAGCAAATATTTCCAAATAGAGCCTGAATAAATGAGGCTTGTG
>CAYUKO010000018.1:0-34740 GCA_964445375.1 uncultured Roseburia sp. | reverse complement strand
GGGGAGAGAATGCGATGGTAGTACAACACAATTTACAGGCAATGAATGCAAACAGAATGTTAGGCCTTACGACTAAGGTGGTGTCAGGCTCCACAGAAAAACTTTCGAGTGGTTATCGAATTAATAGAGCAGCAGACGATGCAGCAGGACTTGCGATTTCTGAGAAAATGAGAAAGCAGGTGAGAGGACTTACACAGGCGGCGTCCAATGCAGAAGATGGTATTTCCTGTGTGCAGACAGCAGAAGGTGCGTTGGCTGAAGTACAGGATATGCTGCAGAGAATGAACGAATTATGCGTGCAGGCTGCGAATGGAACCAATTCCTCAACGGACCGTCTATATATTCAGGATGAGCTGGATCAGTTAATATCGGAAATAGATAGAATTGCAGAAACAACGAAGTTCAATGAAACATTCCTGTTAAAAGGTGATCAGACAGGCGCGACTACAAGCGTTTATATTACGAATTATTCTACAACATTTACAAAGAACACCGTACCGAATAGTTATAATGGTACACCAACAACATATTGTATGAATTACATTGGAACCAATAACCTTTATCTTGTTTCTTCAAAGATTCTGGATTCAAGTCCAAGTATTTCATTAGGTGCAGATGTGATTGGAACCGGTGAAGATATTACTAAGTATATGGAGAAAGATAATACTACACCTTCAAATAATGAAGGTAAAGCGAAATTGAATACAACATCTTATACCGCATTTATCAATGTGGAATTGAATTCGAATACACAAGATCAAAATGGTGACTTGTATATAGATAATATAACAGAGATAGTGCGGGCAAGACAGGAATTATTTATCTATAATACGGAAAATGATACCGTTACCCGTATTACTGCTGGTACAGCAATGACACAGTATTTAGATGATAATAATGCAATGAAGGATCAATACCGCCTGGTGGATTATGTAGATTCTTCGAGAACGGGAACGGATGGTCCAACAGGAAGTAAGGTTAAAAGTCAGGTTACAAATAACAATGAGTATCAATGGGACAATGACAAGCTTGTAATCGATGAAAGTATGCAGGCTTTATATAACGCAGATGGTCAGCAGGTTTCCGGTATAGCATTACATCAGTATTTTGATGAACAGGGAAATTATAGAGGTGGATTATTTAAAACATCCCAGGCAACAGCAAAGGATGAGATAGTGGGGACTACGATTAATCAGTATATTACGCAGTCATCCAAACAGATTGCAGAAGGACTGACGTTCCAGCTGCATGTAGGAGCCCAGAGTGAGAGAAAGAATAAAATATCTGCAACCATAGATACGTTAACAGCAGCAGGATTAGGAATTGAAATGCTTGCAAGCTATAATATTGGAATTGTTGATGAAACAGGTGAGAATGCTACAGATGCTATTGATGTCATTGATGATGCATTGCAGCAGTTGTCCAGACAACGTTCTGCACTTGGTGCTGTTCAGAACCGTTTGGATCATACGATTAAGAATCTTGATAATATTGTTGAGAATACGACAGCAGCAGAATCTGCAATTCGTGATACCGATATGGCAGAGGAAATGGTTAAGTATGCGAATGCCAATATCTTACAGCAGGCAGGTCAGTCTATGCTTGCACAGGCTAACCAGTCCAATGAGGGTGTATTATCACTTTTACAATAAGAAGTTTATTTATAAAGGTCTGCTCTTTTGGGCAGACCTTTTCGTGTGATATAAGTGTAAAGAATACTTATATATTTCGAATAAATTGTCGGAATAATATAGAAAATATTTGGAATATGTGTTACAATTGATAAAAGTAGATTACATAATAACTAGACAGAAAAGGGGAGAATTATGTCAAGAGTGCCAATATCCGTTTGTATTATTGCAAAAAATGAAGAAAAGCATATGGAAGAATGTTTAAAGAGATTGAAGCCGTATGGATTTGAAATTATAGTGACTGATACCGGCTCTGAAGACAGGACCAAAGAGATTGCCTTAAAATATGCCGATAAGGTATTGGATTTTGAATGGATTAATGATTTTAGTGCTGCGAGAAATTTCTGCGCGAAGCACGCTTCTAATAATTGGATACTATCGCTGGATTGTGACGAGTATGTGAATCGTATTGACGTTCGTATACTTCGTATGTTGATGCAGAAGTTTCCGAAATATACCGGGGTTATACGTTTGAAGAATCTGGTTCGTGATGCAGAGGGAAATACAGGATATGGTACAGATGATGTGACCAGATTTTATAATAGGAATTATTATGGATTTGATTTTCCGATTCATGAGCAGGTGTGCTCACATAAATTGTCAGAACGTGAAGAAAAGATGGAATGTTTTTTAATGCCAATGGAAGTGATTCATCATGGATATGATTTATCTCCGGAAGAAATGAAGAAAAAGCAGGAGAGAAATTTGCTAATGCTATATAAGAATTTGGAGAATGCTCCAGATGATGCATATACTTGTTTTCAGATAGCTCAATCAGAATTTATTATAGGAGAATATGAAAAAGCAGTATACTTTTATGAAAAAGGTTTAGAACAGAATCCTTCACCGGAATTTATTTATGTGCAGGTTATGATTATGTCCCTTGCTAAGACCTATGTGAAAGTTGGCAGGTCCGAAGATGCGATGCAACTTATGGAGAAGTATGCGAAGCAGTGCAAGACTGCGAAATATGTGTTTACGCACGCAGGGGTTATGCTTGATTGCAATCAGCCATTGAAAGCATTGATGCTATACGTTAAGACAACAATGCTTTCGGATGCAGATACATTAGGGGAAAATCTTATGCATTGTTACGAGCATATTATTGATTTGTATACAAGAATGAATGATTTCAAAATGGCAGAGGTATTTCAACAAAGATTTCAGATGTGTAAGAGAGAAAGAGAACGCATATTAAATAGTTAGGAGAATGATATGTCTAAACTTCCAATATCAGTTTGTATTATTGCAAAAAATGAAGAAAAACATATAGAAGAATGTTTAAAGCGATTACAGCCGTATGGCTTTGAGATTGTAGTGACAGATACTGGTTCTACAGACAGAACAAAAGAAATTGCGACAAAATATGCGGATAAAGTTCTTGATTTTGCATGGATGGATGATTTTAGTGAAGCAAGAAATTTTTGTGCAGAGAATGCTTCCAATAATTGGATTCTGGCACTGGACTGTGACGAATATATGAATAAAGTGGATATGAAAATATTAAAGATATTGATGCCAAAATGTCCTAGGCAGACAGGGGTTATCCGTTTAAAGAATATTGTAATGAAGAATAAAAACGAAACGAGATATGGTGTAGACAATGTTGTCCGTTTTTATAATAGGAATTATTATTCTTTTACGTCAGCAAAGCACGAGCAGGTGATGATTAAGGATGAGAGTAGGTGTGAAGATGCAATGCAGTGTTTCCTGATGCCGGTAGAAATAATTCATCCGATATGATTTAAAGATGGCAGAAATATTTCAACAAAGATATCAGATGTGTAAGATGGAAAGAGAGCGTGTATTAAATAGTTAAGAGGAGAATGATATGTCTAAACTTCCAATATCAGTATGTATTATTGCAAAAAATGAAGAAAAGTATATAGAAGAATGTCTAAAAAGACTGCAACCGTATGGATTTGAAATTATTGTAACAGATACAGGTTCCACAGACAGGACAAAAGAAATTGCGTCAAAATATGCAGATAAGGTGGTTGATTTTGAGTGGATCGATGATTTTAGTGCAGCAAGGAATTTCTGCTCAGAGCAGGCAACAAACAGTTGGATTCTTGCTTTAGACTGTGATGAGTATGTAAATAGCATTAATATACAGGGTGTTAAGAACTTAATGAAAAAGTTTTCAAAAGGACTAGGTGCCATTAGATTAAATAATCTGGTTTATAATGCCAGAGGGCAAAAGGAATATGGTTCCGAGCATGTAATCAGATTTTATCATAGAAGTTTTTATCATTTTCAGGCACCTATTCATGAACAGCTTGTGGCAAAATCCAAGGAGATAGAACGGCAAAGAGAAAGCTTTTTAATGCCGATGGAAGTTGTTCATCATGGCTATGCATTATCACCGGAAGAGATGAAGAAAAAACAGGAAAGAAATCTGGAGATGCTTTATAGAAGCGTGGGAAAAGGTGGAGATGATGCATATTTATATTTCCAGATTGGTCAGTCACAATTTATCCTGAATCACACACAAACGGCCATTGAGGCATATGAAAAATCCTTATCGTTAAACCCGCCTATGGATAAAATGTATGTAGAAATGATGATTACAGGATTGGCGTTAGCTTATGTACGACAAGGCAGAATTGCGGATGCCGTTACTTTGATGGATCAACATGCAGATCAATGTAAATCAGCCAGATATGTATATACACATGCAGGGGTATTATACGATAGTGGACAAAAGTTAAAATCATTGCTTTTGTATGTGACTGCGACAACTTTGAAGGACTTTGACAGCATAGGAGAAAGTAAGCTTCATTGTTATGAAAATATCATAGAGATGTATTGTGAATTTGGCGAAGAGGACATGGCAGCTCCTTTCAAGGAAAAATATGAAGCTTGTAAAGCGGAGCGAGATAGAATTGTCAACAGCTAAAAAATAAATGGAGGTAGTAAGCATGGATGCAAGAATCACAATTATAATTCCCTGTTATAATGTAGAAGCGTACATCGACCGATGTATGAAATCTGTGGAAGAGCAGACACTTGGAATGCAGGCATTTCAGATTATCCTTGTGGATGATGGTTCTACAGACCGGACCATGGATAAGCTGATTGTGTGGCAGACAAAGTATCCTTTTCAGGTGCAGATAGTACATAACCATAAGAATCAGAGACAGGGCACTTGCAGAAATATTGGACTAAAAAGAGCAGAATGTGAGTATGTCGGCTTTGTGGATGCTGATGACTGGTTAGAGCCGGATATGTATGAGAAGATGCTAGAGGTAGCGGATATTGGGAAATGTGATGTGGTTCATTGCAATTGCAGCAAGGACAAAGACTTTAGACTTTGGACTACTCTTCAGGAAAAGTATACAGGGCGATTAGACAGATTGATTTCTATTGACAGCGCAGAAGACAGAGGACGAATGATAGCCTCAAATTTGCTTGGAACTTATGTAGTGACTAAGCTTTATCGAAGAAGCTTTTTGGAGCAGAATCAGATACATTTTCCTGAGAATCTTATATTTGAAGATATTTATTGGATGGGATTATTGAATTGTTATGCATCCAAGATAGGAATGGTTGAAGAACGCCTTTATCATTATTATATGAATCCAGGTTCGGTTTCAAGAGTTAGAAATAGAGAGCAAAATAGAGATATCATGCAAGTAAATCGTTTGCTTTGGGAGGAATATCGTAAGAGAGGACTTCTGGAAAGTGAATTTTCGAAAGCGTTAAGCTATGAAATGCTTTGCACATACTATCTTACTACCGTAAAGATGATATTTCTGCGGTATGATGAGATACCGTATGATATGTTTTATGAAGCACAGAAAGATATTTTAGAAATGGTACCGGATTTTGTATCGAATCCATATATTTCGGATTATACAAAGCCATTTAATATTTTATTGCTAGGTCTTATTGATAAAGAGCTTAGTCATGAAGAAATTGATTCTGCTGCCCAAAGTATGCGGATCATCGCACAAACAACAGAAAATACAGAACTATTAAGATAAGACAATACACAGAAGTAAAAGGGGGAGCATCATGGCAAGACTACCAATAACTGCATGTATTATCGCCAAGAATGAAGAAAAGTATATAGATCAGTGTCTTCGTCACCTGTTATCATACGAGATGGAAATCGTAGTGGTAGATACAGGTTCCACAGATCGGACAAAGGAAATTGCTTTCAAATATACCGATAAGGTATATGATTTTACCTGGATAAATGATTTTAGTGCTGCAAGAAATTATGCAGCATCCAAGGCATCCAATAACTGGATTCTTGTGATTGATTGTGATGAATATTTGAAGGAATTTGATGTGCAGGCTGTCAGAATCTGTATGCAAAAGCATTTACAGCATGTAGGAATGATGAAGATTAAAAATATTCATACACAGGATAATGGAGAACAGACCTTTCATGTGGATGAGGTTCCAAGATTTTATAATAAAAACTTCTATGAATATCGTTTTCGTATCCATGAACAGATTACTCCCAAAATGAGCGATTTGAAGTCGGAAGTTGTATTGTATACATTTAGAATGCCTGTGATGGTAGAACATCATGGCTATGATTTGCCACCAGAGGAAATGCTACAAAAGCAGGAACGGAATTTGCGTTTGCTGAAATCTGCTTTAGGTGAGAATGCGTATGATGATTATCTGTATTTTCAGATTGCACAGTCATATCAGGTTTTGAATCGAAATGATGAAGCTGTGGAAGCGATGGAAAAATGTTTTGCGATGAATCCGGATCCTGCCAAAGGATATATGAAGATTGCGATACCGACTTATGCAAAGTTACTGCGTAAGGTAAAACGAAGTAAAAATGCGCTGAAACATTTGGTAAAATATCAAGATGTGATAAAAACAGCAGAATTTAGTTATTTGCTTGGTTGCTGCTATCAGGAATGTGGTGAGAATTTAAAGGCATTGCTTACTTTTGTAAAGGTGACGCAGATGACAGATATTGATACACTAGGTGAAAATGCTTATGATGTCTATGTACGCATTATGATGTTGCATAGTATGTCCGGAAATCAAGAAGGAGTGTCCTTTTTCAAGCAGAGATTAGAAGAGTATGGACTCCTCCATGGAAGAAAAATTGTGTTTCAATAAATAAGCATATAATATTTATGAAGAAATTGTAGATAAATGGGGTACTGCTTAAGCTGAGAAATCAGGTGGTTAGCAGTACCCTGTTTTCGGTACTCAGTCCCCAGGCTTCCAGAGCGATCTGATAAGTATCTTCGACCTTCTGTGTCAGATACTTGATGTCCTTGCGGATTTCCTTTTGACCATTTCTTAATGCAGAAATTTCGCCCTTCATACCATCCATTTCGGTATGAATACCACTAATCTCAGAATGAATGCCATTGATTTCGCCACGCATATCACTAATTTCAGAATGAATACCATTGATTTCGCCACGCATATCACTAATCTCAGAATGAATGCCATTGATTTCATTTCGCATATCTTTCATTTCGAGCTGCATACTGTCAACAGTATCATGAAGCCCGCTTAAATCAGCTTTAATCTCAGTAACTTCTATTTTAAGATTGCTAACATCGTGCTTAAGCTCAGCAACATCTGATTTGAGATTGCTAACATCGTGCTTGAGTTCTGCAACATCTGATTTGAGATTGCTAACATCGTGCTTGAGTTCTGCAACATCTGATTTGAGATTGCTAACATCGTGCTTAAGCTCAGCAACATCTGATTTGAGATTGCTAACATCGTGCTTGAGTTCCGCAACATCTGATTTGAGATTGCTAACATCGTGCTTGAGTTCCGCAACATCTGTTTTTAATTCGCTAATATCTTCCTGCATTCCTTGCATTCCCACTAAGAGTAGGTCAAGCTTTTCACTATCAGTCATGTTTCTGTTTCCTCCTTCCTTTAAAGTGTTCTTAGTATAGCATAGAAAAAATGTGATTTCTATGTCTTGACAACATTCTTTTACGATTTTAAAAACAGTTTAAAATTGTAAGTTTAGTTTATAACTTTATAAAATCGTATGTACAATTTTAAAATATTCTTAAAATGTATTGTAAATAGAGCAAAAGTACTATAACATGCGAGGTGTTCTGAACGGCGGGAAACGATCAGAGAATGAAGTAAGTCATGTAACAAACAGTATCAAAGGAGAAGATATGAAAGGAAGAGTAAAGAAACGAGGTTTGACAGAAGCAAACCGTGCGCTGACAGGTATTCTTGCAGCTGCAATTGTTATGAGTAATCTGTCGGGAACCGGATTAGTGGTACATGCAGAAGAAATAGAAACAATAGAAACCGGAACAGAAGTAGAGAATCGATCTGAATCAGAGACGGAGGAAGCGATAACAGAAGAAGCAGGTTCTGTTGAGGAGTCAGAACCAGAAGAAGCAAGTACTGACGAGGAGACAGAACCAGAAGAAGCAAGTACTGATGAAGAGTTAGAAATAGAAGAGGTAAGTGGTGTTGAAGAATTATCATCAGAAGAATTGCAATCCGAAGAAATTGTGGAAGAAATAAAGGAAACAGAAGAGTCATTACAAGAAAGCGTGACCGGAGAAGAAGCTTTGTTTGCGAGTGTATATCTGCAATTTGATGCGAATGGAGGGAATTGTGATATTTCTATGCTCGAGTTGACACCAGAACATATGGAAGTGGAATTACCAAAGGCTGACAAGGCAGGGTATCGTTTTTTAGGCTGGTTTATGGATGAGGCATGTATAAGTGCATTCGATGAAAGTAATATTTTCTGGGAAGCAGGAAGTTCGTATGTTTTGTATGCTGGTTATGAGCAGCTGGAATTGGATGAGCTTACGCTGGTGGAAAGAACACTTCAAAAAAGTATGAATGGTGTAACGATTACCGTGGAAGGAAACATGCCGGCAGAAGCAACGCTCGAAGTAAGTGTAGATGAGCTTACACCGAATGAGCAGGAAAAGCTTATACAGGAATCAGATCTTGTAGCAACACCGGAGGAATTGGATACGGAGCAGAATACTTCATATAGCTATGACATTACAATAAGCTATCAGGGTGTTGAATATGAACCTTATCTTTTTGATGAAATGATGCAGGTAACCTTTTCCTTTGATGATATGCAGGAAGTAAAAGATGCTCAACAAATGGAAGTATTCCATATTGATGATAATGAAAATGTAGAAAAAATAGAGATAAAGGAAGTGTCTGAAAACGAAGTCATATTTGATGCAGATTCCTTTTCTACCTATATTCTTATTACACAAGTTAATTATACAGGAAATAAAAACTGGAATTATGGATTTTCGGGAGGAGTACAGACATTTACGGCACCGGTTGCAGGGGAATATACCTTTGAATGCTATGGCGCCGGAACTGCAAACAGCAAAGGTGGATTTGCCAAAGGCACAATAGGTCTTAAGAAAAATGAGACTGTTTATATTTATGTCGGAGGACAGAATAATACCTTTAATGGAGGAGGTGTTGGAGGTGCGGTATGGCATTCCGCATCGAATACCGAGGGCTCTTTTTCGCAGAATGTTTCAGCCGATAACGGTTGCGGTGCAACAGATGTACGTCTTGGAACCGGATTGGAAACCAGAGTCGTTGTTGCAGGTGGTGGAGCTGGAAATGGAAATAAGGGTGGAGTAAATTACAGCTATAATGGAAGCGAAGTCAGTGGCGGATATTTTTATGAAAGTGTTTTAGCAGCAAATGAAGTTTCATCCAATAATACCCTTGGACAAGGCAGTGGATATCATACATGGGTGACTTCGGGCGATTGGGGGTCAGGAAGTTATCCAAAGCATGGAACATATAGTTATAGAACCGTAACTGGTGGAGGTGGCGGTGGATATTACGGTGGTAATAGCGGATATGCAGGAACCTCTGGAATAAACAGTACGGTTACTTATCAGGGAAGACAATATCAGACAAAGAATACTGTGATAGAGAATCTTGTTTATGAAGGGAATGGAACATGCAAGATTTCTTTGTATTCCTTAGAAGCGGATGTAATCTCATATTATAATTATAATATGAACAAAATGGGGGAAGCTGCAGGTTTGGCAGGAAGTTATGTTAACTTTCCGGCAATATCAGAAACACCCAAAAGAGCCAGCGATAGTAAGTATGATTATACCTTTCTTGGCTGGGATGATATGGCTACAGAAGAAATAGAGTATTATACGAATGAGCAGACAGTTGCAGCCGCATTAAATGGCGATAGGAATTATATTGCTGCATACGAAGAAAAAGGAAAGAGTTATGCGGTTACATTAGACAGCGCAGATGCACAAAATGCAGGAACAACGAATATTATGGCTACGTATCACTGTGTACTTCCGGATATAACAATTCCAGTAAAAGAAGGTGCGATTTTTGCAGGTTATTACACAGGCTTGAATGGCTCAGGGACGCAGATATATTCCGCGGAAGGCAAAGGAATGACTTTGTCATTATTTGATGAGGAAACCGTTATTTATGCGCATTGGGTACAGCCAATTGCAAATATAAAAAATCCGGAAAGTAAGGAAGTCATGGCGGGTTATGCAGGTGTAATCTTGAACACAGAAGCAGAATTGAATCCGGCAATCGGATATACGCTTTCCTATCAATGGTATATGAATCATGAAAATAGCAATGTAGGTGGAAGTCCGGTTGAAGGTGCAGATAGTAAAAAGCTGGTTATTCCACAGGGATTTTCAATAGGTAATTATTATTTTTACTGTCTCGTAACTGCGACAAGTGTTTGGAATGGACAGACGGTCAGCTTACTGACAGAACCGGCAATCGTAAGTGTGGAAAAAGGAATCATGGGCATGGAGCAGGTTGAAGTAGAAAATGAAACCTGCACTTATGATGGAATGCCAAAGGAGTTAGAGGCAGCTATTAATAATAGCAATGAACACGTGATTTATTATGGAACAGAACCGTTAAGTGCGGAGAACTATCTGACGAAAGGAACCACGATACCAAATACCTATACGGATGCAGGAACCTATACCAACTATATCTATGTAACAGGTCAGGACTTTGTTGATTTTTCGGGAAGTATTAGTATGACGATTCATAAGGCAGAACCAAAGGTATTTCTTTCCAGCAAAAATACAGCATATAATGGTCTCAATCAAATGGTAGATGAGGCACGTGTTTATGGAGTCAATGACCAGAAAATGGATATAGTAGTAGCATATGTTTATTACATGGATGAAGCATGTACGCAGAAAACCGATTATAGCTGTGGGGCATTGGAAGAGGGAGGAGCACCTTCTGCCGTAGGTACTTATTATGTGCAGGCAGTGACGCAGGAGACCACCAATTATCATGCCGCAGCGACTTTAACGCCTGCCATGTTTAATATTCTGGGAACAAATGTAAAGTACAGTATTTCGGGATTTCATGGACTTTATGATGGAAAGCCGCATGGACTTCAGATTATGAATGAAGATGAAACAAATGCAACCATATATTTTTCCGATTGTACAGAACTGACCAGTCAGAACTATCAGACGGAAGGGACAGTGAATCCATATGAATACACTGAGGTTGGAAATTATCCGGTTTATTATGTGGTAGTAACAAAACTGGCAGGTGGAATTCATCAATATGAATCCGGAGTGGCAGAAATCATCATTGAGCCGGCAAAAACAACAACGGACATTCCAGAATCGAATCCAGACATGGATGGAACGGATGGGGCTGAGGGAACAGATAGCAATGCAGGCAGTGATGGAAATGAGAATGACAGCGGTAATCATAATGATGCAGGCGGCAGTTCATCAAGCACTGGAAATGCAGGACAAGATGGCAGTTCATCAGGTAATGGAAATGCAGGACAAGATGAAACGCATAAGAATCATGTACATAATTACGAGTTGATAACCTTCGAAGCACCAACTACATCGCAAGAGGGCAAGGCTTTATACCGTTGCAAGGAATGTGGTCATGAGCTTGTGATTGCTTATCCTGTGTTAGAAGACGATAAGAAACAGGAGGATTCGGAGAGTATTCTCGAAACAGAGGAAAAAAATTCTGAAATAGCGGAAAATGAAAAAGGACAGAAGAGTAAGCAGGAAGAAAAGGATAAGAAGAAAACAGAATTAAGTGAAAAAGACAATATGGAAAAGCTGGCAAGTTCCACAGAAACGCTAGAGATGAATGAGCATAAGGAATTGTCAGAAGCAGAACTTTATAAAATAGCACAGCTTTTAGAAGGACTTACAGAGGATCAGGTAAGAGAGTTGTATGGAAAGGGTCTGCTAAATATGACACAAGAGGAATTGGAAAGATTGTTAGCGATTCTCCGCACACAGATAATCATTCAGGAAGAGGAGGTAAGTCTTTCTGAAAATACACCCCTGACGGATGAGGACACAGAGCAGGTAGAGGCAGGTAAAACGTCAGGAGTGGTGTGGAATGTGTTTTGGGCATTTCTTCTTGGTGCAGCAGTGATGTATCTCATACGAAAGATAATGGAGACAAAAAATACCAAAAAGCCTAAGAAAGAAGAGGCTAAAACAAGAAAACTAAATTAACTTATATCATAGCAAGAAGCGGTGAAAAATCGGCGAAATAAATCTTCATTTCCTGAAGAAATGCACGAAGGATAGGAATGTCGTATTTTTGATAGATATTCTTATCCGTTAAGGCTGCCTGAAGAATCTTTATGAAGTGCTGTGGTTGTTTTTGAGGTAGAAGAATGGAGGTAGAGAAAAAGTCCACAAGAAAATCAGAAAGAGTAACCATGCGTACATATGGTGGTATGGAGTTACCTGCAAGACCAAAGGGAGAACCGGAACCATCAAGGTATTCATGGTGTTTGGATACAATATCAAGAACGATGTGGTCCTTGGTATGAAGACGCACCTGTTCGACACCGGCAGTGATATGAATATCAAATGCCATTTTCTCAATAGGACTATAATCTTGTTCTCGCAAAGAACGATCTGGGATGCAGGGAATTCCGATATATCCGATATCATGAAGAAATGCACCAAGAACCAGAGAGGAGATAGAAATATCAGATAAGAGTTCCTGGTTGCTGGTTAAAGCCATAGTTGCAGTAAGGAGTGCAACGTCAATACTATGCTCATATAGATTGTTTCCCGCCAGTTTCATGAGCTGTGTCATGGTTGTAATCCATTCATTGCTGCTTATCGTATCGATTACTAAGGATTGTGATTCAAAAAAATAGAAATTTTTCATAGGTATCGGCTCCTTTTTAGATTTGGAAAAGGATAAATATATATTTATATTGTAACATTGCAATATACATTTTCACAAATGATAGGAACAATAGGTATAGAAGATTGCTAGAAAAAACATACCGCGTAAATGCCAGAAAATGAAAAAATAATAGTAAAAGAATGATTTGTTATTTCATGCTGACAATTCCCGCCGCCAATATGAAATAAGATAAAAGAGGTGTTATTGTGGTTGATGTTATGAATATGTCAAATGAAACTGCTGTAGGTAGTATTCTCTTCATCATCAAAGATGATGGCAGAGATATAAAGTATGAGAATGCATGCAGAATGTGGAAAATGGATGCTGTCATCGAACATGCATCTCACAAAGGGTTAAAGAAAGCAATTGAAGAAGACTATGACATGATTGTCGTAGATGATTATCTTGGTGATAAATCCGGTTATACGTTATCTATGGAAATTCTGGACAAGAAGAAAGTGGTACTTTATATGCTTGGAAATGATCAGGATGACATCAGTGTCATAGGAGCATTCCGCGCAGGAATTACAGATTACATACGTTCCGATGTTTCAGCAATACAGCTTGCAGCTCGGTGTAATACTACCATTATGAGAAGCCAGACGGAACGTGAGAAAAAGCTGTATAGCAGAGAAGAGGATAAAATTATCATTGGTGATTTTATTCTTGATACATGGAACTGTTATGTGGAGGTAAATGAGCGCAGAGTATCCTTACTCAAGATGGAAGTAGAAGTGTTACAGGTACTCATGGAACATGCAGGTCATGTACTGACGAAGCAGGAAATCTATGAAAAAGCATGGAACACATCTTATATTATGGGAGAAAACAGCGTGCCAGTGCATGTATCTAAAATACGAAAGAAATTAGAAAGTATAGGCGCTGAAAAGTGTATTGAGACAAAATGGGGAGTAGGATATCGGTTCCGGGTGGATAAGGATAATGAATTGAAACCATGATACAAAGCCGGAAAAATGTGATATACTAAAAATAAGGCACCAAAAGGAAATGAGAGGCTGAAAGAATGGGAAATAATGATGATAAGATAACGAAAAAGCATGTGTGTGTGATAGAGGAGTGGGTGAAGTAGATGGCAAGGTATTTCAATGTTACGGGAGCATGCTATCCGGATGAACATTATATGGTAAATCTGGATAAACGACTGTACACGATTAAAAGTATGGTGGAACAAGGACAATATATAACGATTAATCGTGCAAGACAATATGGAAAAACAACAACATTGTGGGCACTTCATGCTTATTTGCAAAAAGAATATGCAGTTATACTTATGGATTTCCAAAGAATGAGTACGGCAGTGTTTCAGGACGAAATTACTTTTTCTAAGGCATTTATTAAGGATTTTTTGAAAGTGGCTCGTAATAAAAATATGCAAATTACTGGACTACCGGAGAAAGTATTAGTGGAGATAGAAGCGCATGCCGCAAAAGTGAACTATAATATTAAGGAGCTTTTTGAAGATTTAAGTGATTTGTGTTATAAAGCTGAAAAGAAAGTAGTTCTTGTTATTGATGAAGTGGATAGTGCTTCCAATAACAGTGTTTTTCTGGATTTTCTCTCACAACTACGTGATATGTATAACACAAAACGTGTAAGAACTACTTTTCAATCTGTAATTCTTGCAGGCGTCTACGATATCAAGAATCTAAAGGGTAAACTTCGGACAGAAGAGGATAGTAAATTAAACAGCCCTTGGAATATAGCAGTAGATTTAAAAACAGATATGAGCTTTCCTATAGAAGATATAGCAGAGATGCTTTTGGATTATGAGAAAGATTTTCAAACGGGAATGGATATACAAAATATTGCTACGCTGATTTACAATTATACATCAGGATATCCTTTCATGGTATCTCGTATCTGTAAAATCATAGATGAAGAACTTGGTGGAAAAGAGAAATGGACCGAAGACGGAGTAAGGACTGCTGTAAAAGAATTATTGAAGGAATCTAACACGCTGTTTGATGATATGCGTAAAAAGATTTCAGATGATGAAAAATTGAAAAAGATGTTATACGAAATGCTTTTCTTGGGAAAAACATATGCATATAATCCAGACAGTGAACAGATAGATAAAGGACGAATGTTTGGCTTTATCAAAGAAGAGAGTGGAAATGCAGTGATTGCCAATCGTATCTACGAGACACGTCTCTGCAATATGTTCCTGTCAGAAGAAATGTTGAATAGTGACACCTATGAAGCTGCGTTGATTGGAAAGAATCAGTTTGTACAAAATGGTAGATTGGATATGGACCTAGTAATGAAGAAGTTCGTAGAACATTTTACAGAAGTATATGCAGATGTAAATGAAAAATTCATAGAAGAAAATGGAAGAAGACTTTTCTTATTATATTTAAAACCAATTATCAACGGAACCGGTAATTATTATATCGAAGCCAGAACCAGAACTATGCAGAGGACAGATGTGATTATAGATTATTGCGGAAAGCAGTATATCGTAGAACTTAAAATCTGGCGAGGTAATGTATATAATGAGCAGGGAGAACAACAATTATGGGAATATCTGGATGCATATAAGCTGAATAAAGGATATTTACTCAGTTTCTGTTTTAATAAAGAGAAAGAAGTTGGAGTAAAAGAAGTAGTATATCATGACAAGATACTGGTGGAGGCAGTTGTGTAGGGTTAATAATCAGAAGTATGATATTAATAAAATATTACAGGAATTATGGGAAAGTAAGTAGTCAGAAAAAATAAAGAAAATACAACAATTCTATAGCAATTCAAACGAATCTGTGCTACACTATATGTAAACATAAAATGCTTGCATAATAAATAGAAACAAGTATGCAGGGAAGGTTCCAAAGATATACTGGGGAGAAATACTTATGAAGTAAGTATAAAGGGATTTGCTGTTATGTGTTTTGTGTAGTGTAAAAGGCAGAAAAGACTTTATATGAATTGCAACAGCTGTAAAGGCAGCGTATTTTTGCTATAGAAATTGTGTAGTAATGCAATAAAACCAGATATATTAGAGGAAGTGACCTGTATAAAATGGGTCACTTTTTTAGTTGTTATTTGTGGGGGAAAAGAAATGAGAAAGGCACAAAAGCAGGAAGTTCTGGAAATGATACAGACCTTACATCAAGCACATGATGAGGTGAAAAATTATATAGATAAAAGAAATTATGTGCTTGCACAGGACCTTTTAAGTCAGTGTCAGGAATGCGCCATCAGTATTGGTACTGCAATAGAAAATCTAGAAGGTGAAGGCTTTGTTACGGTTTCCTACGTGGAGTCGTATTGTGATGTTATCTTCTCTATTTACGAAGAATTAAATGGCAATGATACCAATGCAAATAAAACTTATAAGAATCTTAAGAAGCAATTACTCCGAATTGAGAACAGTGTAAAAAATGATGTACCTGTTCGCAAGGAAATTGCTTTTTTTCCATACAAAGCATCTATGTGGGATTCGCTGGAAAGTGTGTATCTGGCAGCCAAAGAAGATCCCGATTGTGATGCTTATTGTGTGCCGATACCATATTATGATAGAAATTCTGACAGAAGTCTTGGCGAAATGCATTATGAGGGAAGAGAATACCCTAAGAATATTGAAGTGATTGATTGGCAGACCTATAACTTTGAGGAAAGAAAACCAGATGTTGTCTACATACATAATCCGTATGATGATTGGAATTTGGTGACTTGTGTACATCCAAGGTTTTTTAGTGCAAATCTAAAAAAGTATACAGAAGAACTTGTGTATATACCATATTTTGTATTGGATGAGATTGAACCAAATGATCAACCAAGGATTGAGGCGATGAAGCATTTTATTTGGACACCAGGAGTTATCAATGCGGACAAGGTTATCGTACAATCTGAAAAAATGAAACAGATATATGTGAACGAATATCTGAAAGCTGCACAGGCTAACAAACTGTTTGGAAAACATATTGATAGAAAGAAGTTGGAAGAAAAGTTCTTGGGACTTGGTTCTCCGAAATTCGATAAAGTAAAAAATACCAAGAAGGAAGATTTGGACATACCGGAAGAGTGGCTGAAAATCATCGAAAAGCCGGATGGAAGCTGGAAGAAGATAATTTTCTATAATACGAGTGTAGGAACACTTCTAGAGCGCAATGAGAAAATGTTGGAGAAGATGGAGTGGGTGTTCAAGTTTTTTAAGGAGAATAAGGATGAGATAGCATTGCTATGGAGACCACATCCATTAATAAAAACGACCGTATCAGCAATGCGCCCGAAGTTGTGGGAAACATATAACAAGCTGGTACAACAATACAAATCTGAAGGTTGGGGAATTTATGATGATACAGTTGATATGGATAGGGCTGTGGTATTGAGTGATGCGTATTATGGGGACAGAAGTAGTGTAGTGCAGGTGTGCCAGCAGGTGGGAATGCCGGTGCTGATACAGCATCCATATGCAAATGGAAAAGGAGAAGCATGGACATATTTGCCATTTGCCGGCGGGGTAATTAAAGACGAAAAGATATGGTGTATAAACTTTGATGAAAATGCGTTATATACGATAGAAATGGCAACAGGACAGATAGATTATATTGATACATTGAAAGAAAATAGAAAATTGTATTTTGGAAATGTATTCCGGTTCAAGGATAGATTGTTATTGATTCCGTGGAATTCTACAGAAATAGGAGAATATGATACAGAGACAAGAGAGAAGAAATATCATCCATATGAAAATGCATGTTGTATGTATGGAGAGCGTGCGGCCACAGTGTGGGATAAATATTTATATGTATTTCCGTATAGAGAAGAATATATATTTAAGCTGAATATACTTACAGGCGAAAGTTATAGAATATCATTACCTATCAAGGCAGTTGAGCATAAACAAAAAGATGATATGGTATTAGTAAAACATTGCACTTTGATGGATGAAAAGGTGGTTATTCCATATGCGAATAGTAATAAAGTTCTGGTATTTGAGTTAGAAACAGAAAGAGTAGAGTTAAAAAAATGGGAAGAAATACCGAGTGGATTTGAATTTGTGACTCGATATGACGATGATGTTTATTTTTTAGATAAAGAAAAGAATTTATATAGAACTCCAAAAACTTTAGACGGAAAACTGGAAAAAGTATTATCTTTGCAAGGTGAATACAGAGATATAAAGGTATCTGGTAATAAGTTGGTGTTCATTTTTGATAAGGGGATGAGTCCTGACGGTATAAGGATAGTGGATTTGATGGCAAAGACGTCTTATATACCGAGAGGCTTACCAAAGACAGCAGAGGGAGAAGCACTTCCACATTTTTCTAGTGCAGTCTGTGGTGAAAATATATGCTATTTTATTCCTGGGTTTGGAAAAGAAATAATAGCATTTAATGTGGAAACAAACTCGGTAGAGAGTAAAACTTGGTATTTAAGTAAAATGGCGCAAAATCATATAGAAAAGTTGACACAGAAACGGATACAGGAGGGGATAATTTTAGAAGAAGGCCTTGTACCGTTGAAAATGTATTTGAAGATGATGAATGAAGTAAACACCCAAGGAAATGAGAAGGATAATATAAACAGGTAAGTGTACTAGTGGTAATTTGAGAAAAGTGTGCGGAGGTCACTATCTGTTGGGATAAAGAGAGGAAATACAACTTGGAACTTAAAGAATATATAGTAAGTATAAATGCTACTGTATTAGAGACAATGAATCGAATTAATGAAAACGCAAGAGGGATTGCTTTTGTATGCGATGAGGAAAGAGTGTTTTATGGTACAGTTACGGATGGAGATGTAAGAAGATATTTGCTGAGTGGTGGAGAAGTGGGGGGGAGCGTAATGTGCGTCATGAACAGGACGCCATACGTACTTCATTATCCGTACAATGAAGAAATGGACTATATGAAGATTATGCGTGAGAGGATTATCACAGCCATTCCAATCATTGATAATACTGGAAAATTGATAGATGCAATATCGGTATATGATGAGAGGATAGAAGTTCCTAAAATAGATGTGCCAGTGGTGATAATGGCTGGTGGGAAAGGAACCAGACTTAAGCCATATACGGATATATTACCAAAGCCGTTGATTCCGGTAGGTAATAAGACTATAACAGAAAGAATTATAGATGTATTTATGAAAAATGGCTGTTCCAGATTTTATATGATAGTAAATTACAAACGTGACTTTATAAAGACATACTTCCGCTATGAAAAAAAGAACTATGACATGGTATTCATAGATGAGAATGAATACAGAGGAACAGGTGGTGGCCTTACGCTTTTAAAAGGTATCATAAACGAAACGTTCATTGTTACCAATTGCGATATATTAATTGAGGATGTATATGAGAAATATTTGAGGGAACATAAAAAAAAGAAGAATCTGGTGACTGTGGTAGCAGCAAAAAAGAATATGCAATTATCATATGGAATCATGAATGTAGATGAAGATGGTGAATTGATGGAAATGGAGGAAAAACCAAAGTACTCTTTTCTGACAAATACCGGATTTTACATTATAGAATCGGATTTTTTTAATCATATCCCAGAAGATACCTTTATACATATGCCAGATATATTGAAAAAATGTATGCAAGAAGGAAAACGTGTAGGCGTATATCAAATAGAGGAAGAAAAATGGCTAGATATGGGTCAGTTTGACGAAATGGAAAAAATGCGTCAGAGATTTGAATAACATGGTGGAGTAAAACAGAATGAAAGTGTTGGTTACAGGAGCGGATGGGTTTATAGGAAGTCATCTCGTAGAAGAAATAGTAAAAAAAGGATATAAGGTAAAAGCCTTCGTTTATTACAACTCATTTAATACATGGGGATGGCTGGATACGGTATCGAAAGATATTATGAAAAATGTGGAAATCTTTCAAGGAGATATTAGAGACCCAAATGGTGTAGAAGAAGCAATGAAAGACGTAGAAGCAGTATTTCATTTGGCAGCATTGATTGCAATTCCGTTTAGTTATCATTCTCCTGATACGTATGTGGATACAAATATAAAGGGAACATTAAATGTATTACAGGCAGCTAGAAAGCTGGGAACGAAAAGAGTTCTTGTTACTTCTACCTCTGAAGTGTATGGAACTGCTCAATATGTTCCGATTGATGAAAAACATCCGTTTCAGGGACAGTCACCGTATTCGGCTACGAAAATAGGTGCAGATAGATTGACGGAAAGTTTTTATCGTTCTTTCCAACTACCAGTAACGATTGTAAGACCTTTTAATACATATGGACCGAGACAGTCTGCAAGGGCGGTTATTCCAACAATTATTACACAATTGTTAGTAGGAAAAGAAGAGATTAAGTTAGGCGCTTTGACACCGACGAGAGATTTTAATTATGTGAAGGATACAGTGAATGGATTCATTTCTATCTATGAGTCGGATAAGACGATAGGGGAAGAAATTAATATTGCTACACAGAAGGAAATCTCTATCGGTGAACTGGCCAAAGAGTTAATTAGACAGATTAATCCAAAAGCAAAAATTATTTGTGATGAGCAACGTCTACGACCTGAAAAAAGCGAAGTGAATAGACTGCTTGGTTGCAATGAAAAGATATTGAGGCTCACGAATTGGAAAGTACAGTATAGTTTTGAAGAAGGATTAGCAGAGACAATAGAGTTTTTGAAGAACAATTTAGATAAGTATAAGGTGGATTTGTATAACTTATAAAGTTTATTGATGTGAATTAATTAAGAAATTGAAGTGATGATATGGAAGATATAATTCTCTTAGGAATTGGTGGGCATGCACATAGTGTGGTAGATAGTATTGAACAATCAGGACGGTATCGTATAGTTGGATTTTTGGATGTAAAGGAAAATCGAGATAAGGAATATAAGGGATACCATGTAATTGGTACGGATGATATGCTGGAAAACTATTATCTAAAAGGTATAAAAAATGCTTTTATAACGGTAGGATACCTTGGAGAAGGAAGTATAAGAAATAAACTATATAAGGAAATAAAAAGGATAGGATATACAGTTCCTAATATTATTGATCGGACGGCTATCTTGGCGGATGATATTCGCTTGGGGGAAGGGAACTTTGTAGGAAAAAGAGCTGTTATAAATGCAAATTCTAAGATTGGAACAATGTGTATCATTAATACTGGTGCAATTGTTGAGCATGATTGCTGTATTGGTGACATGACTCATATTGCAGTTGGAACTATATTATGCGGACATGTTACTGTAGGTAATAACACGTTAATTGGCGCCAATGCAGTTGTTAGGCAAGGAATTAATATTGGAACGCACGTAATAATTGGTGCAGGAATGACGATAACAAAAGATATAAAAAGTAATACAAAAAAGTATGGAGATATAGAACAATATTTTGAGGGATGAAGATGCAGAAGACATTTATTATAGCAGAAGCAGGCGTAAATCATAATGGAGATATAGAACTAGCAAAAAAAATGATAGATGCTGCTAGTGAGGCAGGAGCAGATGCTGTAAAGTTCCAAACATTTAAAGCTGATAAGATAGTGTCAATAAATGCGCCTAAGGCAGAATACCAGATAGAAAATACGAATAGTACAGAATCACAATATCAAATGCTTAAAAAATTGGAGATGGATAAAGAGACTCATCTAGAATTAATAGAATATTGTAAAAAGAAAAACATAATGTTTTTATCAACTCCATTTGATATTGATAGTATAAATATGCTTGTAGAATTGGGGATTGATATTATAAAAATACCATCTGGTGAAATTACAAATTTGCCGTATTTGCGAGAAGTGGCAAGGAAAAGGAAGAAAGTGATTTTATCAACTGGAATGAGCAATATGCAGGAAGTGAAAGATGCCGTGAAAGTACTAAAACAGAATGGTACAGAAGATATTACAGTACTTCATTGCAATACACAGTATCCTACATCAATGGATGATGTGAATTTAAGAGCAATGGTCAGCATGAGAGAAAAATTAAATCTTCCAGTTGGATATTCAGACCATACGCAAGGGATAGAAGTGCCAATTGCAGCAGTAGCTATGGGGGCAACGGTAATAGAAAAGCATTTTACATTGGATAAGACAATGGAAGGGCCGGATCAAAAAGCCAGTTTGGAACCAAATGAATTAACAGAAATGGTTAAAGCAATAAGAAATATTGAGAAAGCTTTGGGAGATGAGAATAAGGATATAACGGAATCTGAAAGAGATAATTTGCTTATAGTAAGAAAGAGCATAGTAGCGGCTTGCAGGATAGAAAAAGGTGACGTGTATACAGAGAAAAATTTGACGGTAAAGCGACCGGGAAATGGTATAAGTCCCATGAAATGGGATGAGATCATTGGAAAAGTAGCAGATATAACATATGAAGTAGATGAGATGATTGAATTATGAAGAAAATATGTGTAGTAACGGGAACTAGAGCAGAGTATGGTCTATTAAAACCATTGATAAAAAGAATAAATGAAGATACAGACGTTGAACTGCAGCTAGTAGTTACAGGTATGCACTTATCGACAGAATTCGGATTAACGTATAAAGAAATCGAAGAAGATGGTTATACGATTACAGATAAGAATGAAATGTTGTTAAGCTCAGATACACCGAATGGAATTACCAAATCTATCGGTTTAGCAACTATAGGATTTGCCGATATTTTTACAAGAATACAACCTGATATCGTTGTGCTGTTAGGAGATAGATTTGAAACGTATGCGGCAGCGACCTCAGCAATGATACACAGAATACCGATTGCACATATACATGGTGGTGAACTGACGGAGGGAGCGATTGATGATGCAATCAGGCATTCGATAACTAAGATGAGTACATTGCATTTTACTTCTACAGAAGAGTATCGAAGACGCGTAATCCAATTAGGTGAACAACCGGAAAGAGTATATTGTGTAGGTGCTTTGGGAGTTGAAAATATAAAAAAACAACCGTTGCTATCAAAAAGAGAACTAGAAAAAAGTATTAGTTTTAGCTTGGATAAGCCATATGCAGTCATTACATATCATCCGGTTACGTTAGAGAACAACACAGCAGAAGAACAATTCACTACACTATTGTATGCGCTAGAACAGATGGAAGGTTATAAGTTTATATTTACAAAAGCAAATGCAGATACGGATGGAAGGATAATCAATCAATTGATTGATGCATATGTAAGTAAAAACAAAGATAAAGCAGTCTGTTATACATCTCTAGGGATGACTCGTTATTTAAGTGCATTAATGTATAGTGAGATGGCTATCGGTAATTCATCAAGTGGAGTATTGGAAGCACCATCATTCAAAATTCCTACAATAAACATCGGAAATAGACAAAAGGGGCGAGTGAAAGCAGAATCAGTTATTGATTGTGGAACGGATATGGGGGAGATTTCTGATGCGATAGGAAAGGCTATAGAATTAAAAAAAGATAATAAGCTTCAATATGTTAGAAATCCATATGAAGGAGAAGATACATCAAGGAGAATATATAAGGAAATATTGAATTATCTAAGTGATCATAAAATGATGAAAATATTTTATGATATAAATATTAATTTATCCTAATGAGAGGGCATGGTTGGCTATGAAAATAATAGTTATTGGTTTAGGTTCTATGGGGAAACGTAGAATACGTCTGTTACAAGAAATGGACAAATCAATAGAAATAGTAGGCATAGATAGTAAAAAAGAGAGAGTGGAAGAAGTAAAGGAGCAGTATGGAATTGGATGTGTAACGGATTTAGTAAATATGCCAAATAATGTTGATTGCGCATTTGTATGTACTTCACCGCAATATCATGCTGATATTATCCGAGAATGTTTGGAGAGAGATTGCCATGTATTTTCGGAAATTAATCTGATTGATGATGGATATGAAGAAAATGTACAGCTAGCTAAGGAGAAGGGAAAGGTTTTATTTTTGTCTTCGACTCCTTTATATAAAGCAGAAATGCAATATATAGATTGCGAAGTAAAGAAGAGCAAGAAGGAACTAATATATAATTATCATGTCGGGCAGTACCTTCCAGATTGGCATCCATGGGATAATTTGCAGGAATTTTTTATAGGAAAAAAGAAAACGAATGGTTGTAGAGAGTTGTTTGCAATTGAGCTTCCGTGGTTGCAAAAAACATTTGGAAAAATAGTAGATGTACAAGTAATAAAAAGAAAAATTACTTCCTTACAAGTGGATTTTCCAGATGCATACATAGTTCAGATAATACATTCAGATGGAAATATAGGTAATTTAGTCATTGATGTTGTAAGTAGGCAACCGGTAAGAAAGCTAGAGGTTATTGGTGAGGATACTTATATAAGTTGGGATGGAACACCAGACTCCTTATATCAGAAGGATTTAGATAGTAATGAAATGAAAAATGTTCATATGGGAGAATATATTCATGAAAAAGGTTATGGTGCATTCGTTAATGAATATACGTATATGGAAGAAATAAAGAATTTTTTCATGGTGCTAAATGGAGAAGATGCACAGTATGGATTTGAAGAGGATTTGGTAACGCTTAAATGGATAGATGAAATTGAGAAGTAAAGCTATAGAAAAGGGGAATATGGTTATGAATAAAAATGAAGAATATGCAAAAAAAGCACATTGGTTAATTCCAGCAGGAGCGCATACATATAGTAGAACAGATGAAGTATTTCCTGCAAATGCACCAAGAGTGATTGAGAAGAGTAAGGGTGTTTATACATGGGATGTAGATGGTAATAAATATATTGATTATGGTATGGCGTGTCGTTCTGTTACAGTAGGTTACAATTTTGATAGAATTTCTCAGGCTGCTATAGCGCAGATATATAATGGAAATACGGCGACAAAAGCATCGAAAATAGAAATAGAAGCGGCAGAGGAAATGTGCAAGTTATTTCCTTGGGTAGATATGGTGAAGTTTGCTAAAAATGGTTCTACAGTTACAACAGCAGCAACTAAATTGGCTAGAGCATATACGGGGAGAAAATATATTGCGAGATGTCGAGAACATTCATTTTTTTCTTATGATGATTGGTTTATTGGCGATACATTGATGGATGCAGGAATACCACAAGAGATAAAGGAACTGACACTACAATTCAGCTTTAATGATATCAATTCTGTGAAAAAATTATTTGAACAGTATAAGGGAGAAATAGCCGCCTTGATTATGGAGCCGTCTGATTCGGAAGAGCCAAAGGATAATTTCCTTCAGGAAGTTAGAAAACTTTGTACAGAGTATGGAGTTGTTTATATATTAGATGAAATGATAACAGGATTTCGATGGGATTTGCAAGGTGCGTGCAAGTATTATGGGGTTGAGCCGGATTTAGTAACGTTTGGAAAGGGTATGGCAAACGGATTTTCTGTTGCAGCATTAGGCGGTAAGCGTGAAATTATGGATATGGGAGGGCTGACGCCAGGTAAGGAGAGAGTATTTCTGATTTCAACAACTCATGGAGCAGAGATGAGTAGCTTAGGGGCGCTTGTAGAAACGATACAGGTATACAAGGACTTAAAAGTGACTGACCGTATTTGGAAGATGGGAACAGAACTGGTAAATGGTATCAATGAGATTGCGAAGGAGTATTCATTGCAAGACTATTTTTATATTACAGGTGCAGCATGTTCTCCTAATTTTGTAGTATGTGATGGAAATAAGGAAGTTTCACTTGCTCACAGAACCGTATTTTGTCAGGAAATGATTAAGAATGGAATCTTGATGCCATATATTGCAGTGGCATATGAACATAAACAAGGAGAGATAGACGCAACTCTGGAAGCAGTTAGAAAAGCAATGAAGGTATATGCAGAGGCTTTGAACGGTGATGTGAATAAGTATTTGTTAGGTAACGTGATTAAACCTGTTTTTAGAAAATACAACTAATAGAAGAGGAAGCAATATGTATAAGGGGAAAAAGATATTAGCAATTATAACGGCACGAGGCGGTTCCAAGGGATTACTGGGGAAAAATATAAAAGAGATGAACGGAAAACCTTTGTTAACATGGACAATTGAACAGGCTAAAATGAGTAAATATTTGGATGAGATATTTGTATCAACAGATTCGGAAGAAATAGCTACAGTAAGTGAGAAGGCAGGAATAGAAGTTCAAGAACTAAGACCGATTTATCTGGCGCAGGATGATACGTCATCGGTGGATGTTTTAAGCTATACAATAGATATGCTGGAAAAAGATGGTAAGTATTTTGACTATTTCATATTGCTAGAGCCAACTTCGCCATTAAGAAAACAGAATGATATTGACAATATGATTCAGCTGGCTGTTGAGAATAATAACCGTGATGGAGTGATTTCAGTAGGAGAGGTTCACACGGAACATCCAATGATCGTAAAAAAAATATCAGAGAAAGGAAATGTCGTTCCATATAATAAGGATATAAATACAGCGTATCAGCGACAACAGCATGATGAAGCATATTTTCCTTATGGAGTAGGGTATTTGATTAAAGTATCCATATTTAAAGAAACAAAGTCAATATATACAGATAATGTGATTCCTTATTACATTGAAAGATGGCAGAATTATGAAATTGATGATATTTATGATTTTTACTGTATTGAAACAATTATGAAAATGAGAGGTAACGATTATGAATAAATTTTTGGTAATTGGTCTGGGGTCTATGGGCAAGAGAAGAGTACGTTGTTTAATGGCACTAGGAGTAGAATCGGAAAATATTATTGGTATAGATAATAGAGAAGATAGGTGTGTTGAAGCCAGAGAAAAATATGGTATTTCAATAGTAAGAGAAGAACAGGAAGTGGATTTTTCAGAGATAAAAGCTATTATAGTATCTTTACCTCCTGATAAGCATTATATCGGAGTTGAAATTGCTGTGCGGCATAATAAGCCGGTTTTTGTTGAGGCGAGCGTGGTATTGGAAGAAGTGGAGCAAATGAAGGAACAAAATAAAGAGAATATATTTATTGCACCTTCATGTACATTTGTTTATCACCCCATGATAAAAGAAATTAAAAGAATAGTACAGTCAGAAAAATATGGAAAAGTGACCAATTTTTCTTATCATAGTGGGCAATACTTACCGGATTGGCATCCGTGGGAAAGTGTAAATGATTTTTATGTTAGCAACCGAAGAACAGGTGGAGCTAGAGAAATTGTTCCATATGAATTAACTTGGATAACTGACATATTTGGAATTCCCAAGGAGGTAAAAGGGTATTTTAGAAAAACAATGGATGTAAAGTGTGATATAGAAGATAGTTATGTGGGATGTATTGATTACGGAGACATTATAGGAAGTCTACTTGTAGATGTAGTTGGGCGAAATGCGGTAAGGAATTTAATCATAAATTTTGAAAAGGCACAATTACAATGGAGATGTGAAAAAGAACAATTAGAAATTTATGAAGTGGAAAGTAGTACATGGAAATATGTCAGACAACCAGAAATGATCCATGAGGAAGGCTATAGTACAAACATAAATGAGAATATGTATATAGAAGAAATAGATGCTTTTTTAAAAGGTATCGAAGATAGAAAATTTTATGGCAATACGGTAGATAAGGATATCGAAGTATTGAAATTATTGAAACAATTAGAGGATTCGGATGGAGGCTTTGCGAGATAAAGAGATGAGAGTGGCATGGTTGGCTATGAAAATAATAGTTATTGGTTTAGGTTCTATGGGGAAACGTAGAATACGTCTGTTACAAGAAATGGACAAATCAATAGAAATAGTAGGCATAGATAGTAAAAAAGAGAGAGTGGAAGAAGTAAAGGAGCAGTATGGAATTGGATGTGTAACGGATTTAGTAAATATGCCAAATAATGTTGATTGCGCATTTGTATGTACTTCACCGCAATATCATGCTGATATTATCCGAGAATGTTTGGAGAGAGATTGCCATGTATTTTCGGAAATTAATCTGATTGATGATGGATATGAAGAAAATGTACAGCTAGCTAAGGAGAAGGGAAAGGTTTTATTTTTGTCTTCGACTCCTTTATATAAAGCAGAAATGCAATATATAGATTGCGAAGTAAAGAAGAGCAAGAAGGAACTAATATATAATTATCATGTCGGGCAGTACCTTCCAGATTGGCATCCATGGGATAATTTGCAGGAATTTTTTATAGGAAAAAAGAAAACGAATGGTTGTAGAGAGTTGTTTGCAATTGAGCTTCCGTGGTTGCAAAAAACATTTGGAAAAATAGTAGATGTACAAGTAATAAAAAGAAAAATTACTTCCTTACAAGTGGATTTTCCAGATGCATACATAGTTCAGATAATACATTCAGATGGAAATATAGGTAATTTAGTCATTGATGTTGTAAGTAGGCAACCGGTAAGAAAGCTAGAGGTTATTGGTGAGGATACTTATATAAGTTGGGATGGAACACCAGACTCCTTATATCAGAAGGATTTAGATAGTAATGAAATGAAAAATGTTCATATGGGAGAATATATTCATGAAAAAGGTTATGGTGCATTCGTTAATGAATATACGTATATGGAAGAAATAAAGAATTTTTTCATGGTGCTAAATGGAGAAGATGCACAGTATGGATTTGAAGAGGATTTGGTAACGCTTAAATGGATAGATGAAATTGAGAAGTAAAGCTATAGAAAAGGGGAATATGGTTATGAATAAAAATGAAGAATATGCAAAAAAAGCACATTGGTTAATTCCAGCAGGAGCGCATACATATAGTAGAACAGATGAAGTATTTCCTGCAAATGCACCAAGAGTGATTGAGAAGAGTAAGGGTGTTTATACATGGGATGTAGATGGTAATAAATATATTGATTATGGTATGGCGTGTCGTTCTGTTACAGTAGGTTACAATTTTGATAGAATTTCTCAGGCTGCTATAGCGCAGATATATAATGGAAATACGGCGACAAAAGCATCGAAAATAGAAATAGAAGCGGCAGAGGAAATGTGCAAGTTATTTCCTTGGGTAGATATGGTGAAGTTTGCTAAAAATGGTTCTACAGTTACAACAGCAGCAACTAAATTGGCTAGAGCATATACGGGGAGAAAATATATTGCGAGATGTCGAGAACATTCATTTTTTTCTTATGATGATTGGTTTATTGGCGATACATTGATGGATGCAGGAATACCACAAGAGATAAAGGAACTGACACTACAATTCAGCTTTAATGATATCAATTCTGTGAAAAAATTATTTGAACAGTATAAGGGAGAAATAGCCGCCTTGATTATGGAGCCGTCTGATTCGGAAGAGCCAAAGGATAATTTCCTTCAGGAAGTTAGAAAACTTTGTACAGAGTATGGAGTTGTTTATATATTAGATGAAATGATAACAGGATTTCGATGGGATTTGCAAGGTGCGTGCAAGTATTATGGGGTTGAGCCGGATTTAGTAACGTTTGGAAAGGGTATGGCAAACGGATTTTCTGTTGCAGCATTAGGCGGTAAGCGTGAAATTATGGATATGGGAGGGCTGACGCCAGGTAAGGAGAGAGTATTTCTGATTTCAACAACTCATGGAGCAGAGATGAGTAGCTTAGGGGCGCTTGTAGAAACGATACAGGTATACAAGGACTTAAAAGTGACTGACCGTATTTGGAAGATGGGAACAGAACTGGTAAATGGTATCAATGAGATTGCGAAGGAGTATTCATTGCAAGACTATTTTTATATTACAGGTGCAGCATGTTCTCCTAATTTTGTAGTATGTGATGGAAATAAGGAAGTTTCACTTGCTCACAGAACCGTATTTTGTCAGGAAATGATTAAGAATGGAATCTTGATGCCATATATTGCAGTGGCATATGAACATAAACAAGGAGAGATAGACGCAACTCTGGAAGCAGTTAGAAAAGCAATGAAGGTATATGCAGAGGCTTTGAACGGTGATGTGAATAAGTATTTGTTAGGTAACGTGATTAAACCTGTTTTTAGAAAATACAACTAATAGAAGAGGAAGCAATATGTATAAGGGGAAAAAGATATTAGCAATTATAACGGCACGAGGCGGTTCCAAGGGATTACTGGGGAAAAATATAAAAGAGATGAACGGAAAACCTTTGTTAACATGGACAATTGAACAGGCTAAAATGAGTAAATATTTGGATGAGATATTTGTATCAACAGATTCGGAAGAAATAGCTACAGTAAGTGAGAAGGCAGGAATAGAAGTTCAAGAACTAAGACCGATTTATCTGGCGCAGGATGATACGTCATCGGTGGATGTTTTAAGCTATACAATAGATATGCTGGAAAAAGATGGTAAGTATTTTGACTATTTCATATTGCTAGAGCCAACTTCGCCATTAAGAAAACAGAATGATATTGACAATATGATTCAGCTGGCTGTTGAGAATAATAACCGTGATGGAGTGATTTCAGTAGGAGAGGTTCACACGGAACATCCAATGATCGTAAAAAAAATATCAGAGAAAGGAAATGTCGTTCCATATAATAAGGATATAAATACAGCGTATCAGCGACAACAGCATGATGAAGCATATTTTCCTTATGGAGTAGGGTATTTGATTAAAGTATCCATATTTAAAGAAACAAAGTCAATATATACAGATAATGTGATTCCTTATTACATTGAAAGATGGCAGAATTATGAAATTGATGATATTTATGATTTTTACTGTATTGAAACAATTATGAAAATGAGAGGTAACGATTATGAATAAATTTTTGGTAATTGGTCTGGGGTCTATGGGCAAGAGAAGAGTACGTTGTTTAATGGCACTAGGAGTAGAATCGGAAAATATTATTGGTATAGATAATAGAGAAGATAGGTGTGTTGAAGCCAGAGAAAAATATGGTATTTCAATAGTAAGAGAAGAACAGGAAGTGGATTTTTCAGAGATAAAAGCTATTATAGTATCTTTACCTCCTGATAAGCATTATATCGGAGTTGAAATTGCTGTGCGGCATAATAAGCCGGTTTTTGTTGAGGCGAGCGTGGTATTGGAAGAAGTGGAGCAAATGAAGGAACAAAATAAAGAGAATATATTTATTGCACCTTCATGTACATTTGTTTATCACCCCATGATAAAAGAAATTAAAAGAATAGTACAGTCAGAAAAATATGGAAAAGTGACCAATTTTTCTTATCATAGTGGGCAATACTTACCGGATTGGCATCCGTGGGAAAGTGTAAATGATTTTTATGTTAGCAACCGAAGAACAGGTGGAGCTAGAGAAATTGTTCCATATGAATTAACTTGGATAACTGACATATTTGGAATTCCCAAGGAGGTAAAAGGGTATTTTAGAAAAACAATGGATGTAAAGTGTGATATAGAAGATAGTTATGTGGGATGTATTGATTACGGAGACATTATAGGAAGTCTACTTGTAGATGTAGTTGGGCGAAATGCGGTAAGGAATTTAATCATAAATTTTGAAAAGGCACAATTACAATGGAGATGTGAAAAAGAACAATTAGAAATTTATGAAGTGGAAAGTAGTACATGGAAATATGTCAGACAACCAGAAATGATCCATGAGGAAGGCTATAGTACAAACATAAATGAGAATATGTATATAGAAGAAATAGATGCTTTTTTAAAAGGTATCGAAGATAGAAAATTTTATGGCAATACGGTAGATAAGGATATCGAAGTATTGAAATTATTGAAACAATTAGAGGATTCGGATGGAGGCTTTGCGAGATAAAGAGATGAGAGTGGCATTATTTCAAATGTATATAGAGTGGGAAAATAAGACGAAGAATTTCGAGCATTTGGAAAATGAGTTAGAAAAGTTACAAAGTGAAGAAATAGATTTACTGTTACTGCCGGAAATGAGTTTTACGGGGTTTTCTATGAATACGGATAAGACAAAAGAAGCAGATGAGCATACTGTAAATCAAATGAAAAAATATGCAATAAAGTATAATGTTTCAATAGGCTTTGGATGGGTGAAGGATTGTGGAGAAAAGTCCGAAAATCATTATACTGTTGTGGATAATGCAGGCGAAGTGATATCTGATTATACAAAAATCCATCCATTCTCATATTCGGGTGAAGATAAGTATTTTCAAAGTGGTAAGGAGATTGTCTCGTATTCTTTTCAAGATACAGAGTTTTCTACCTTGATATGCTACGACTTAAGATTCCCAGAAATATTCCAGATTGCTTCAAAGAAAGCGGATGTGATTGTTGTTCCGGCGAATTGGCCACAAAAGAGAAGCGAGCATTGGAAGACTTTACTAAAGGCGAGAGCGATAGAAAATCAAGTGTATATATTAGCGACTAATTGTTGTGGAAATATAGGTGGCCTGTATTACTCAGGAGATAGTTGTATCATTAATCCAGACGGTAAGGTACTAGATATACTATCAGATAAAGAGGGTATCTTAGTATATGAATTTGTGAATGATGTAAAGCAGTATAGAGATGATTTCCCGACAAAAAGAGATAGAGTGGATACATTATATTATGAATTGTTAAAAGGGTAGATGGGGAAGAATATGGCTAAGGGATTAAATACAAGAATAAAAGAAATTGAAACTTGGAATCAGTATAAGGTGGTATGTGATATACCTAAAAACATGCTAATGGAATTGACGAATTGCTGTAATAATACATGTTTGTTCTGCGCCAATTCTAAAAGCACAAAAAAGAAAGGATTTATTGAGCCGTCGACCGCTAAAAAAATCTTAAAAGAGGCTTATGAGCTAGGCGTAAGAGAGGTTGGCTTTTATGGCGGAACAGGGGAACCTTTATTAGATAATCATTTGGAAGAATATATTTCTTATGCAAAAGATTTGGGATATGAATATACATACATTACAACAAACGGAGCATTACTAAACGAAGAACGTGCGAATGCGATTATTAAGGCAGGAATTGATAGTGTTAAGCTATCAATAAATGCTGTTAATCGAGAGATGTATCAGATGATTCATGGAAAAGATGAATTTGAGTTGGTAATGGATAATTTGAAATATTTACATTCTTTAAAGCAGGATGCCAACAATCACTTTAGACTATATGTATCTTATGTCGCATCAAGATATACGGATGTAGAGCAAAAGAAATTGGAAGAATTATTTGGCAGTTATGTTGATGAGATTGGATACTGTAAATGTAATAATGTAGCGGGGTATATGTCGGAGGAACTTAGACAATTCTTGTCAGTAGGAAATCATTTGAGCTTTCATCCTGAGGGCGGTATATGTCCATTATTATTTAAGACATTTTATATATCGTATGAAGGGTATTTGACCATGTGTTGTGCAGATTTTCAAAACTATTTAGTCGTGGCAGATTTGAAAGTAGAGAAATTGGATGATGCATGGAATAATCAATATGCAAGAAAATTGCGAGAAAGGCATATAGCGCATGAGATTGAAGGAACTAGATGTTTTAATTGCATGAATGCTTGTAATGAAGAAGTGATGCCTTTGAGAGAAGAGTATGCGGTGTTGATAAAAGATAAAGAGTGGTTAAAGTGTGATGAAATAGAGAAGAGAATTAACATTATGGGGAAATAATATGAGATTTCGCGAAAAAGAGGAATTGCCAATAATTGAAACACAAATGAAGGAAACCACAGTAAGTAAAGAGCAGGTAAAAAAATCTTTAAAGGATAAAGCTGCAGATGTTGTTTATGTGGTATGTGGGAATGAATTGTATGGAATAGTAAGTATTGGTGATGTTTTAAGAGAAAATCAAAGAATAATTATTAATACGCAGTTTAGTTTTATTAGGTATAAGAACTTATTAGCTGCTAGACGTATATTCAAAGACAAAGCTAAGATTAATATGATTCCAGTTGTTGATGATAGCGGGGAGCTAATAGGGGATTATTCCAGATTTGATTTGTGGAATGATAATTTATTCCATGATGTTAATATTGATATTCTTAAGTGGTATACCAAAGCCTATGCGAGAAATTTATTTGTGGTAAAACCACTGAGTGATAAAACAAGCGATTTTGATAAGATGCTTTGCTTTTTGGGTGAAAATCAAATCGAAAACACAGTATGTACTAGGGAAGATGTGGTTGAAAGATACTTGAATGAAAACACAGCTTTGTTTTTATTTGTAGATAATGATGAGTTATGTGCAGCACAGGCTTGTAGTGGAAGAACACCTAAACAAGAACAGATTTTTTATACATACGAATCATTGTTTAAGATAGTTGGCACTAAAACTGATGTTGAGAATTTGAAGCTTATAGTGGATATACTAAAAGCACAGGGAGTCTTTTGCTATACGGTAAGCAACAGAGAAATAGACGGATTATGGTATAAAGATTTTGCAAGAAGACAATTGGAAAGATTAAGTGCTGATGTTAAAGAGAATAATGCAAAAGTTATATCGAAAAAGTATGCAAAAGATTTTTATGAGGATATATATACGGAAGATTTATGGTATGAGGTGAATAATACGCCTATACAATATCGTTTGGTGAACGGATTTAATAGACCGATTGACAGAGAAAGTGAGAATATACGGGTTTATGAAGGGGTGAGAAATACAGCATATCAGCCTGAAATATACGAACGTACCATTTACTTTTTTGGCTCATGTCTATTTCTTGGTGGAAGGGTTTCGGATAATGCGACAATTGAGAGTTATTTACAAAAACTTGTGAATAAAGATGGATATAAGTATAGAGTTGTGAATTGCGGTGCGGTTACAGGAACAAAAATCGATATTCCACGAATCATGGAGCAGCAGTACCGGAAAGGCGACATGGTCATTTTATATACATATGCGAATTATTGGGAAGATGTTCAAGATGTGAATATATTGCAGATAGCAAAAGAAGTGAATTTTCCAAATGAATGGACGACAGACTGTTTTTTAGAGCATTGCAACCATAGAGCCAATAAATTATGGGCCGAAAGAATCTTTAAGCTGATTAAGCCGATGTTGCAACATGAAAATGCTGCGCTACCAATTTCACCAGATGATATACAAGAGAAGTATATATATAATAG
>CAYUKO010000017.1:0-35231 GCA_964445375.1 uncultured Roseburia sp. | reverse complement strand
AATTACAGTGTACAGGATTTCGCAAAGGCTGCTTTATTTGCAAAACATCCAATTGATCTTGGTACACGTTGTACCGTATTTATGAATTCCAAGGTTAAGCAGGCTCAAAAAGAAGGTGCAGAGGTTTCTGATATTTCAGCGGGTCTTGCTTACTCGGTTATCAAGAATGCTTTATTTAAGGTTATCAAGGTATCTGATGCATCTGAACTTGGTAAGAATATCGTAGTTCAGGGTGGTACTTTCTATAATGACGCGGTTCTTCGAAGCTTTGAAAAAATCGCAAACTGCGAAGCAATCCGTCCTGATATCGCAGGTATTATGGGGGCTTTTGGTGCTGCCCTTATTGCCAGAGAGCGTTTCCAGGCTGCACCTGATGAACAGACCACCATGCTTACCATCGATCAGATTAATGCACTTTCCTTCACATCTTCTTTAGTAAAATGTAAGGGCTGTACAAACTCCTGTCGTCTGACAGTTAATAAGTTCTCTGATGGCAGAAGCTATATCTCCGGCAACCGTTGTGAACGTGGACTTGGTAAAGCAAAGAGTGAAAATCAGGCTCCAAACCTGTTTGCCTATAAATTGAAGAGACTCTTCTCTTATGAACCACTCTCTGATGTAGAAGCAACCAGAGGGCGTGTTGGTATTCCAAGAGTCTTAAATATGTATGAGAATTACCCATTCTGGTATACTTTCTTCACAAAGCTTGGATATCAGGTCGTATTATCTCCGATTTCCAATCGTAAGATATATGAAATGGGTATCGAATCCATTCCGAGTGAATCCGAGTGTTATCCTGCGAAGCTTGCACACGGACATATTGAATGGCTGATTCAGCAGAATGTTGACTTCATCTTCTATCCTGCTCTTTTCTATGAAAGAAATGAGTTCTGTGATGCAAGCAACCATTATAACTGTCCTATCGTTACTTCTTATTCTGAAAATATCAAGAATAACGTAGAAGCAATCGGACGTGGTGAAGTCGTATTCAAGAATCCATTTATGGCATTTACCTCTCCTGAACTGATTGCACAGGAATTAATCAAAGAGTTTACCGATATTCCTGCCAATGAAATCACAGAAGCTGTCAATGCCGGATGGGCTGAAATGGATGCAGTTCGTCATGATATGTACAAAAAGGGCGAAGAAGTTATTGCTTATCTGGAAGCGAATCATAAGCGTGGTATCGTACTTGCAGGTCGTCCATACCATATTGACCCTGAAATCAACCATGGTATTCCAGAATTGATTACTTCTTACGATATTGCAGTATTAACCGAGGATTCGGTTTCTCACCTTGCACAACCAGAGCGTCCATTAATCGTATCCGACCAGTGGATGTATCATTCCAGACTTTATGCTGCTGCAAGCTTTGTAAAGACTCGTGATGACATTGATTTAATCCAGCTTAATTCTTTTGGATGTGGTCTTGATGCTGTTACTACAGATCAGGTTAATGATATTCTTACCGGCTCAGGCAAGATTTATACCTGCCTTAAGATTGATGAGGTTAATAACCTTGGTGCTGCAAGAATCCGTATTCGTTCTCTTCTCTCTGCGATTCGTGTAAGAGAACAGAGACACCAGACAAGAGAAATTCACTCCAGCAAGATGAATCGTGCGATTTTCACAAAGGAAATGCGTAAGAATTACACGATTCTGTGTCCACAGATGTCTCCAATTCACTTTGATTTGTTGGAGCCAACCTTTAGAAGATGTGGCTATAATCTGGTCGTATTAAATAACGACAACCGTAAGAGTGTTGATATTGGTCTGAAATACGTTAATAATGATGCCTGCTACCCATCCTTACTTGTAGTAGGTCAGCTTATGGAAGCTGTCTTATCCGGTGAATATGATACCGACCGTCTGGCACTTGTTATGACTCAGACTGGTGGCGGCTGCCGTGCTACAAATTATATTGGTTTCATCCGTCGTGCCCTTGAAAAAGCAGGATATCCACATATTCCGGTTATCTCTATCAACATGTCAAAGCTAGAGAGCAATCCGGGCTTCAAGCTGACTCCGATGCTTCTGCTACGTGCCGTTTATGCTGTAACCTTTGGTGATATCTTTATGCGTTGCGTTTACAGAATGCGTCCTTATGAAGCTGTTCCTGGTTCTGTGGAAGAGGTTCATCAGAAGTGGCTTAAAAAATGTTGTGATTTCCTTGCCCGTAAGGTAATGCCACACAATGTATTCAAGAGAATGTGTAGAGAAATGATCGAAGAATTCGATGCGATTCCAACACTTGCCATCAAGAAACCTCGTGTTGGTGTTGTCGGTGAGATTCTTGTTAAGTTCTCTCCTGCTGCAAACAATCACTTGGTTGAGCTGTTAGAACAGGAAGGTGCTGAAGCTGTTGTTCCTGACTTAATGGACTTCATGTTCTACTGCTTCTACAACCAGTTATATAAGGCAGAACATCTAGGAACAAGTAAGAAGACTGCGAAAATCAGTGAAGTAGGAATCAAGGCAATTGAAATGCTTCGCAAGTCTGCATCTGATGCCTTTGCAAAGAGCAGACACTTTATTCCACCTGCAAGCATCTATGAAACTGCGAAGCAGGCACAGGAAATCGTATCTCTTGGAAATCAGACTGGTGAAGGCTGGTTCTTAACAGGTGAAATGCTTGAACTGATTCATAACGATGCACCTAACATCGTATGTACACAGCCATTTGCCTGCCTGCCAAACCACGTTGTTGGTAAGGGTGTTATCAAAGAGCTTCGTAAACGTCATCCAGAAGCAAATATCGTTGCTATTGACTACGATCCAGGTGCTTCTGAGGTTAACCAGCTCAACAGAATCAAGCTGATGCTTTCTACTGCACAGAAGAATCTTAAGAAGCAACAGGAAGGCATCACAGCCGGTATTGACAGTACTACCGCTGCTAAGCAAGACAATCAGAATCAGAATTCAGAAAAAGATTTAACTGCATAATATTTTATTACATATTATTCTTACATAAAGAAACCTCATTTCCTTTTACTCGGAAATGAGGTTTTCATTTGTTATAAACTCTATTCTGTTGTTCTTTACATACCCCTAATACTTTTATCTATGAAGACTTATGTTCATCTTTATATTTATTCTTCCACGCTTTAAATTTGCGTTTTGCAGTGTTGTATTTCTTATTCTCAACAGTCAGTACGCGTACTTCCTTAGCTGCAAGCTTCTTCTCAAGCTCACTTATCACATATTCTTCTACATGTTCCTTTTCAATGTCATTTTCATTTACCGTAAAGGTAATCACTGCCTTATTCAATGATTCTTTCTCGCATCTGGTGTTTGAGCGGCACTTCACACAGACTTCACCGGTCCCCCATCCGGTTGTTTCGTATGTAACAGTTCCTAACTCAAGCAAACGATTAATGGTGCCTTCCTCTAAAGTAACTCCCTTCATATATTCAGCCTCCAATCCTTAATTGTTACAAAAGTATTACAATTAAAACTATATCACATAATTAATTGTTTTTGCAAGTTCATTTTCAATTTATTACTGTTTTATGTTTGTCAATTCTTTTTGTTATAAGTTTTTTGTGTATACAATCCACTTTACACCCCCTTTACATACAAGAAGAGCCTGTTCTATTAGGAACAGACCCTTCGAAAAGAAGTAATTATGAGAAAACTTGAGTTAACTATTGCTTCAGACTTTCCGTCTCGTTTGGTAACACTATGTACCTGCTATCAATCTTTTTATTCATAATGCTTTGAATAATATCTCTGCGTGTAATAATTCCAATATAACAATTTCTATCATCCACCATTGGAACAAAGTTCTGTGATAATGCCCGATTGATCAAAGAATCTGCATCATCCTCATCTGTCGCCGCCAGATTCCAGCCTTTTTTAATAATATCCTTCACTCTTACCGCATCAAGAATATCTTCTCCATACTCTAGAATCTGCCATAAGAAATCTCCCTCTTTCACAGTTCCAACATATTTTCCCTCCTCATCAATAACAGGAACTGCTGTATAACCACTTTTTCTCATAATAAAAAGCCCATCTCTTAACGTATCATCAGCTTCCAGATAAGTGGTACTATACTTCGGTCTCAACATTCCAATTACGTTCATTCTTTCTCCTTCTACTGTATCATTTTGTCAAATTATGCATGATGTACAGTTTTTAAAACTCTTTTTAATATTGTAGCTTTTTACATTGTGTATTTTTTATATTTTTGTCTACTTTTTACTCTTTGCTTTATTGACATTTCCATTATAAACCATAATTGTGACCAAACAATGTACATATTATAAAATATCTGGGGTATTTATAAAATTTTCATAACCATGTATAAAATCAGAAGGCTTGTATTCTAATAAATATAGAATGTGCAAAGCACATTCTCGCGCCGCTGAAGCGTCGCACTTGCGACATTTTCCACTGCTTCAGCGTGCGCATAAACTTTTAATTTGATAGGAAATTCCTATCAAATTAAAAAGGCACCCGATTACTCGAATGCCTTCTATCATTTATAAATCATATTTCACAACTATTCCGTACTTTCATAGTTGCCTTATTTCTTATAATTCACAGTTATTTACTGTTCTTGGGAATGGAATAACGTCACGAATATTACCCATACCTGTTAAGTACATAACACAACGCTCGAATCCAAGACCAAATCCAGCATGTCTTGCACTACCGTATCTTCTTAAATCAAGATAGAAATCATAATCTTCTGGATTCAAGTTGCACTCTGCCATTCTCTTCTCCAAAACATCGAGTTTATCTTCTCTCTGGCTACCACCAATAATCTCACCGATTCCAGGAACCAGACAATCCATAGCAGCAACTGTCTTACCATCATCGTTAAGCTTCATATAGAATGCCTTGATTTCCTTTGGATAATCTGTTACGAATACTGGACGACCAAATAACTTCTCTGTTAAATATCTCTCATGCTCTGTCTGTAAGTCACAACCCCATGATACCTTATATTCAAACTCGTCATTGTGCTTCTCAAGCTCAGTGATCGCATCAGTATATGTGATATGACCAAATTCAGAGTTAGCCACATGCTTCAATCTGTCAATCAATCCCTTGTCTACAAACTGATTGAAGAATGCCATTTCTTCCGGTGCATTCTCTAATACATAATTGATTACATACTTTAACATGCTCTCTGCAAGCATCATATCATCCTTTAAATCAGCAAAGGCGATTTCCGGCTCAATCATCCAGAACTCAGCGGCATGTCTTGTTGTGTTAGAATTCTCAGCTCTGAAAGTTGGTCCAAAGGTATAGATATTCTTGAATGCCATCGCATAAGTCTCACCATTGAGCTGTCCGCTAACAGTAAGGTTGGTTGGCTTGTTAAAGAAGTCCTTACTGAAATCTACCTTGCCATCCTCTGTCATAGGAATGTTATTCAAATCCATGGTCGTAACCTGGAACATCTCGCCTGCACCTTCACAGTCACTACCTGTAATGAGTGGTGTGTGTACATAAACGAAATCCCTCTCCTGGAAGAACTTATGAATCGCATAAGCACAAAGAGAACGCACACGGAACACAGCCTGGAAAGTATTGGTACGAGGACGAAGATGAGAAATCGTTCTCAAATACTCAAAGCTATGACGCTTCTTCTGTAATGGATAGTCAGGTGTAGAATCACCTTCGATAAATACTTCTGTTGCCTGAATCTCAAATGGCTGCTTTGCCTCTGGTGTTAATGTAACAATACCTGTTACAATAACTGCTGCACCACCGTTTAACTTACTGATATCTGTAAAATTATTCAATGCATCACTATATACAACCTGAACCGGTTCAAAAAATGTACCGTCGTTTACTACCAGGAATCCAAATGTCTTAGAATCTCTTTTACTTCTAAGCCATCCTCCTATTGTTACTTCTTTATCCGCATAGTCTTTGTAGTTGCGGTATAAATCTTTAATGTTTATCATAGCCATAAGCCTCCTACTAAAAAAGTCCATTCACTGCTTACCATTATACCCATTTTGGGCTATGTACGCAACGTGTTTGGACCTTTTTTGTGGTTATTTTTAGCAATTTAGTGTTCGTTTTAAGCGTTATTACGCTTCTACCATCCTGTTCTGAGCCATCTGAATAATGTCAGATATCTCCAGACCAGACTTTTCTACAACAAGACGAAGTTCATTTAACTCTTCATTTTTCTGCTGCTCTAAAAGTTCATTCAACTCTTCGCGCTCTTTTTTTAATCTTGTCGATAATGCATCTATCAATTCTTCTTTCTGTACAATTTTTTCCTGCAATGACTTTTTAGCACCTCTTGCCATCGTATTATCTCCTTATACTTTATTTTTCATTGGCATATGAAACCAATTGCTAATATAGTATATGGACAAAGGTGGAGAAATATTCCACCACATATTACAAATATTATCTTTTGCATACTACTATTGGTAATTTTTTACAACCTATTGTGTTTTTTCTTTTTGTAAAATAAATATTATTTTTAAAAGGAGCTTCTTATGTTTGAAAATTTAGGAAATAAGCTAAAAACCTTACGCATACAAAACGGACTCTCCAGAAAGCAGGTTGCCGACTTAATAGGTGTTTCAGCTAGCCTTATCGGTCTGTATGAAACCGGCGAGCGACTGCCATCTCTTGCTATACTAATGAAGCTTTCTGCTCATTATAAAGTATCTATTGATTATCTATTAGACAACAAGGTTGCAGGGCAAAATAGTGTATCCTTAGAAGGCTTAACAGAAAAACAGGTTGCCGCAGTAAGAGCTACAATTGAATGTTTTCACAATCTGCCAGGTCAATAGCCTTTTTATGACGCTTCCAAATATAATACATAATAACTCCTGCAAATGTGCATAAAGAAATCCAACCTCCTACTTGAATACCAGGGGTTAAAAATTCAAAGGTAATTTCATGACTTCCTTCAGGCACTTCTATCCCCATATACATGCTATTTATTTCAAATATTTCTACCTTTTGTCCATCTATCGTAGCATGCCATCCTTCACTATATGGTGTTGCTATGCAAAGAATTCTTGGTTTCTCCAGCAAAACTTCACATTCTAATCTATTAGTACCTATTACGATGCTATCATTAATGATTCCTTCTTGCATATTCTCTATGTATTTCGCATAGTTTGCAAAATCATAATAAAAAATATTCATATCATCCAATGAAAATATAGCGTTTTCTTCAAATATAATACTTATTTTTTGTTTTCTATCCTCTTCTACTCTTCCCAACGTAATAGGTTCTCTATATTTCATGTAGTTTTCTCTTATTTCCACACATACCTTCATGTCATCTTCAAAGTATAAATAGTTCTCACAATCTGCTCTTAAATCAGCCAATATTGTCATAACAGTTCCTGCCTCTACGGAAACAATACCATCTTTAATAGTACCATTCTGCAAATCTTCCACAGTATATGTTCCCTTCTCTATCTGATTATCTATTGTCTCCTGTTTTGTAATATTTCCATCATAATCTGTTATCGCTGCCGCTTGTAACAATACCTGCTGCTTCTCTAGCCCATTCATCTCATCGTATATCTTTTCGTCCAATATGCTTTCGTATGTATATACCATTGGTAATGCATATTGATTCTCCCAAAGCTCCCATTCTCCATCTTTTGAAATTTTAATCTTTTCAAATCCATATGGTACAATGAAATTGTTTTCTTTTTTCGCTATAAAATACTTTACTGCTGCTGTTGTTTCCAATATTGTTCTCTGATCAAGTCCCCCATTATTAAACGATTTATAATATGCCTCCCATTCTGCAAATGCATTCATGTAGGATTCATTTTCAATACTAAAATATTCTGAGATGCCCATATATTCTAACATAAACGAAATATTCATCCCCAGTCTTGGTTCCGAAAATGTTTTCTCGTAATCTACCCGATAATAACCATCGTCTTCTGGTATTAATTCTTCCACAATATCATACTGACGTACGGATTCGATTTCTCTATCTCTTGTTACTTCTTTCCAGCTTAAATAGATTGTCCAAATTAATACCATAAAGAAAACTACTTTTGTTACTTTGACCCAGTCTTTTCTTCCCATTCGTTTCACAAATGGGATAACCAAGCAAATAAAAACAAGAATGATTCCATATATCAATAACGTTCTACTATACTTATATTCATTCAGTTCATCTGCCCATTTTCCATATAGCATTAATACCATATAAACCGATACAAGACCCATTTTCTGCAACCATGTCGTATCCTCTATGGAATCCCACATCTCCATTGTCAAATATGCAATATAAAGAGTAATAACCACTTGCCATCTATCATATTCTGCTGCAAATCCTGTCATAATCAAAGTAATCGGAGGCATAATCACACTTAGAAAAAGTAATCCTATACTTATCTTCTGTATTTTCATTCTTTTTGCTAATACTATCCATATAATACTAATTACTCCTATTGTGCAAATAGATAGCACTTGTTGATTATTAGCTTGCGGAAGAAAAAGATTGCATAACAACTCCTCAATCTCTTTAAAATTCATAAAAATTGTATCTACTTTTATCAAACCGTTTCTACTGCTTGATAAAAATCCCATGATCTCAGGTATAAATACAATGGCAGCTAACCCAAGTCCTACAATGTATTCTCCTAATAACTTGCCAATCTGCAAGCAGGCTTTTTTTATCTTTTCCCGCTGAACGATAAGCCTATATAACGTATATACAGCAATTGCTATAGAGGCTATGTAAAGAAAGAAAAAGCCGGAAAGCGCAAACAAAAACACAGAAACTGCCAGAACCCCTCTTCGCTTTCCTTTCAAATTTCGTTCTGTTCCCAATAGCATCATTGGAATATAAGCCATTGCATGTGTAAAAATAATATGAATATTACATTGTAATGTAAATCCGGTAAATGAATATACAAGTGCCGCTAATACATACGCCATATCACTTTTCTTATTGTTTATTTCATGCAATAGAGCAATACACGCAAGTCCTCCAAGATATACTCGTGCATAAAAGAAAAAGGAATAAAAATATGGTAATTGCTCTTCCGTAAAAAATCCAGCCAACCAATAAAATGGATCTGTAAAACCATACCAGTTGAGCGTTGCTATTGTGTTCTCACCCATTCCTAATGTCCACTCATACATAGGAAAAATAAATTTCTCCCCTGATGTTATGGCTCGAATAAATTTCTTTACCACCCTGCTTACGTATAACATTGCAGGATAATGCTGCGTAACAGCATCATCACCACCTAATAAAACTAAATCCAATTTATATGCTATCGAGAAAAATGGGATCACAATACAGCAAAAACATATCGTATACAACAAATATTTATACATTGGTTTCATTTTTATACATTTCATTTCCTTTTATCCTTTCGTTTTTCTACTCATTGTAGTATTATGCTACTGTTTGTTGTTTTTTGCAAATGTTTTTCTTTTACTATTTATATGCTTCTGCCAAACTTTTAAGCACAAAAAAAGAACGCAATATATTGCATTCTTTTTTACATTACTTCATTTACTCTTTCACTCTATTAAAACCAATCACAATCCTTTGGAATTTACGCCGGATTCTCTATTAATCTTTCAAAATTGGATTTGTAAATACAGAAAGTCTGTTGTCATTTTTCATGACAACAGACTTTTTCTTACTTTCCAGAACCTTCCTACCACTCATACGGCGTTGCCTGATATACGTAATAATTGAGCCAATTCGTGTAGAGATTATTACTATGCGCTCTCCACTGCAATGCTGGTTTCTTAGTCGGGTCATCATCCGGATAATAGTTTCTTGGAATATGTATTGGCAGTCCTTTGGCAAGGTCACGCTGGTATTCTTTATCCAATGTGAATCTGTCATATTCCGGGTGTCCGTTTACGAATATCTTCTTACCGTTTTCCGCATAAGCAAGGAATACACCTGCTTCTTCGGATTCTGCAAGGACGGTGATTGCTTCACAGTTATGAATATCTTCTGCCGGTGTCTCGGTGTGTCTGCTGTGTGGTGCAAGGAAATAATCATCAAAGCCACGTACTAACGGCACCTTTCGATTCTGTACCTTATGGGAATACAAACCAAATAATTTCTCTGGGAGCTGACGCTTCTGGATTCCATAAAAGTGATAGAATGCTGCCTGCGCTCCCCAACAAATATGAAGCGTGGAAGTTACATGGCTTTCTGTCCAGTCCATGATTTCACAGATTTCATCCCAGTAATCAACTTCTTCAAAGGTAATATCCTCTACTGGCGCACCAGTAATAATCATACCGTCAAATCTCTTATCCTTAATCTGATCAAAGGTCGTGTAGAAACGGTTCAGATGATTGGCCGATGTATTCTGGGATACATGGCTTGTTACCATTAAGAATGTAACATCAACCTGCAATGGAGTATTCGATAATGCTCTTAAGAGCTGTAACTCCGTATCCTGCTTCACTGGCATGATATTCAGGATACACACCTGCAAAGGACGAATATCCTGATGCATCGCTCTGTTTTCATCCATTACGAATATATTCTCGAATTCCAGTATTTCTTTTGCTGGCAAATCGCTTTGCACTTTAATTGGCATAACAAACTCCTCCTATATCTCCATTCCAAGATACTGTGTCATGAATTCCTCTTCTGTAATAATTGGTATCTGCAATTCTTTTGCCTTCTTGTTCTTAGAAGAATTGGATGCAATATCATTGTTAATCAGGCAGTCTGTCTTAGAAGTAACGCTTCCTGTAACCTTTCCGCCCTTCTTCTCAATCAAGTCCTTTAACTCATTTCTACTGCCAAAGTGTTCCAGACTTCCAGTCACAACAAATACTTTACCATCTAAGGTCTGACCCTCTTCATCAATTTCTTCCTGTTCAATCTCTACTTCCATAAGAAGATGGTCGAATTTTACACTATTTTTTTCATTTGCAAAATAGTCTACAAATGCCTTGGCAATGACTTCACCGATACCGTCAATCTGGCTTAATTCTTCCACATCAGCATGACGCATAGCATCCAAATCGTTTTTGAAATACTTACAAATCACTTTCGCATTTGCAAGTCCGATGTTCGCAATACCAAGACTGAATATCAACTTAGGAAGTGTCACCTTTCTTGCCTGCTCAATACTGCTCATAAGCTTCTGATAGGACTTCTCGCCAAAGCCTTCCATCTCGATAATCTCATCACAATGACGGTCCAGATGGAACATATCCTGATACTCATGGATAAATCCCTTTGCCAGGAATTTCTCAAGAGTTGCCTCTGACATTCCGTCAATATTCATTGCATCACGGCTTACGAATAAGGCAAATGACTTCAGCTTCTTCGCATCACAGTCCGGATTCATACAATATAAAGACTGCACATCATTTACCGCACGAATCTGTGTTTCACCACCACAAACAGGACATTTGCAAGGAATCTCTACATTATCGCTTCCCGTCAGGTTTTCTGCAATCTGCGGAATAATCATATTTGCCTTATAGACCGTAATGGTATCTCCGATTCCGAGCTTCAAAGCACGAAGAATACTGATGTTATGAACGGAAGCCCTGCTTACTGTTGTTCCTTCCAGTTCTACTGGCTCGAAAATGGCAACCGGATTGATTAAACCGGTTCGGCTTGGACTCCATTCAATTTCCTTTAATGTCGTTTCACGAATCTCGTCTGCCCATTTAAAAGCAATCGAATCTCTTGGGAACTTTGCTGTTCTTCCCAGAGAACGACCATACTCCATATCATCATAGGTAAGTACAAGTCCATCAGACGGAATATTATAATTCTCAATTCTCTTCTCATAGTCTGCAATCGCATCAATAATATTCGAAGCATCTACTCTTGCATAATCTACAACATCAAAGCCCTGCTGCTTCAGGAACAGGAACTGTTTTTCTCTTGAATTCTCGAAATCTACGCCATCTGCCTTAACGAGAGAAAAGGCATAGAATCTAACGTTTCTAGCCGCGGTAATCTCATTATTAAGCTGTCTTACAGAACCGGAACACAGATTTCTTGGATTCTTGTATTTTGCATCCACATCCTCAATCTGGTTATTAATCTCCTCGAAATCAGAATATGTGATGACAGCTTCTCCACGAAGAATCAGCTCACCCTGATATTGAATACGAAGCGGAATATTCTTGAATACTTTCGCATTATTGGTAATCACTTCGCCTACTTCACCATTTCCTCTGGTTACCGCCTTGAGCAAAGAACCTTCACGATAAGTTAATACAATCGTCAGACCATCCAGCTTCCAGCTAAGAAGTCCTTCTTTATCCTTAAGCCATTCCTTTAATTCTTCCCTGTCCTTTGTCTTACCAAGTGACAGCATTGGACTTTCATGTGCTTCCTTTGGTAATTCATCTACTGCCTCATAACCAACACTGATTGTCGGACTTCCGGTAAGAACCATTCCTGTTTCCTGCTCAAGTGCCATCAGTTCATCATAGAGCTTATCGTATTCGTAATTACTCATGATTTCTCTATCTTCTGCATAATACGCCTTGGAAGCTTCACGAAGCAGTTCCACCAGCTCTTTCATTCTTATAATTGACTTATTATTATCCATTTTAATGTCCATGCCTTCTCTTTTTAACCTAATATAATTCCTGATGCAATTCCTGCAACAATACCTAATATGTAGAGTACTCCTGTAATTGCGATGTTTTCCTTCATATGGTGATTTACCTTGAAAAGAACAAGGAGTCCTACACCTGCATTTACAAATAATCCTGTCATCATGATACCAATATCAATTACGCCTGTAACATACAGATTGGTGATCAAAACGGACGCTGAACAGTTAGGAATCAATCCAACCAAACCTGCAATAAAGTGACCAATAACCGGATGATTCCAGATTGCGTGATCCATGGCAATATTATGCTCCTGCGCATAATGAACTAAGATATGTGTAAATACAGAAACTACAAAAATTAATAAGACAATACTTATCGTATGCTTTACCGCAGAACCAACAATTCCCTTCTCACATTCACAGTGTTCCTGCTCACAGAAATCATGAATGTGATTGGCTTCCATCTTTGGTCTTCTCTTATATAATAAGTCTACCAAATATCCACAAGCTACGCCTCCTATACACTTCACAACCAAAATCTTTGCAATCATAGCAGGCTGCATGGATGTTGAAATCAAAATAGGAAGCATCTCATCAGACGTTGCCATAAAAACAGCAATCAGCGTACCTAATGTGATACTGTGTGCTGTATAAAAGCTTGCTGCTGCACCGGAAAAACCACACTGTGGAATAATACCAATCAATCCACCCGCAAGAGGTCCAAGCTTTCCGGAAAAGCGTATCATGTTCAAAGACTTATCTTTTGCCTTATGCTCCAACCATTCCATCAATAGATATGTAACCAGTAAAATGGGAATTAATATAATACTTTCCTCCAAAGAGTGTTCGATTGCATGTTCTAATTCGTGTAACATTTTTATCTCCTTATATATCTTTATTTCTTCATTCCACACAGTCGGTATAACTGTGCCAGTTCTTCCCCTTGAAGTTCTCTGTATTTCCCACTTCTCAAACCATTTAATTCAATATTCACTACTCTATCCCGTCGAAGCGAAGTTACCTGATATCCAAATTCCTGACACATGCGTCGTATTTGTCGGTTCAGGCCCTGCGTTAAGATAATCTGAAAGGTATATTTACCAATCTGCTTAAGCTTACAGGGGCGAGTCATCTGCGCAAGTTCCTTTATATACACACCTTGCGACATTTTTTCAAGGAAATCCGGTGTTATTTCTTTATTCACCTTAACCGTATATTCCTTCTCATGCCCGTTAGCCCCCTTCATCATCTGTTGAATCAGGTCTCCATCATTTGTCATGATTATCAGGCCTTCGGAATCCTTGTCCAATCTTCCTGCGTAGGTCAGTCGAACAGGATAATTCAGCGCCTGAATAATCGTCTTGTCTGCATGCGTATCCTTTTCCGTGCATGTAACACCAATCGGCTTATAATAGGCAAGCACTATTTTGCGATTCTTAGGTTGAATGACTTTACCTACAAATTCAACCACATCCTGCTCGCTTACCTGCATACCACTTACCGCCGTTTGCTGGTTCACTTTCACCTTACCCTGTTCTATATACTTATCTGCTTCCCTACGCGAACAGATTCCGCACTCTGCCAGATATTTATTAATTCGTACCATGTATCTGTCATGCCTTTCCACGAGCATTTAAAGATATTTCTTAAGCCGCTCGATACTTTTTTCTTCAAAATCCATCAACTCTCTGGCAACCTCCATGGAGATTCCTGTCGCATCTTCATGGTGGTTCATGGATTTCCACATACTTGTAATCCCGCGATTACTTCCCTGAATCATAAGCTCTGCAATCTTACTGGTACTGCAATTCATCATAGTATTCATTTGAATCGCACCTTTGAGCATCATATCTTCCATCACAGTACTACGATAGCCTTCTGCCTTATTCTGTAACAAACGCTCTCCTGCTTTATGATAAATGCCGGAATATACCATATTTTCCTTAGCAAGCTCATATTTCATTTCTTCATCATAAACCTTTTCGGAAATGGTTTCAATTGCCTTTACTGCCATTCCGGCATTCTTCTGCACTTCCTTCAAGATTTCATGGTCATCTTTCTTCATATAGCCACCCTCCTGTTTATAAGATAGCTATATTATTTCCGAATACACCCTTCTTATTCCTGTGTCATTTCTTCCTTCACGATTTCTGCGTCAAAAATATGATAGGGAGTATCTTCTGTCACGAAAGTATTCTCCTGCATCACAGCTACTGGCTGCTCAGCTGCAACAATTTCCATTTCCGTAGCAATCACTTTCTCTACTACGGCTGTATCTATTTCTGACATTAATGTCGTTTCTGTGTTTGAAATCTCTGCATTGGAAGACTCTGCTTCCTCAAATGGATATACAACACCCCAAGCTTTTCTTAAGTCATCCATAATCTGCATAATTCTTAAGGTTTCTGCATGTGGCATTTCCCAACATTCAATTTGTCCTCTCTCTATGGCATTCAGACTGGACATAACCTCATATTCATAGCCAGATATCTGCTTTGGTGCTTTCACGCTTTTCATCACCTTACGATTCCTGTCATATACAGTAACAGACTCAAAATTATTGATATTCTCAATCTCCATATAACCGCTTGTTCCATAAATAATACCTCTGCGGTCACTCATTCCAAGCATGGTACTATCTAATACTGCCATTTTTCCATCACGGAACGTCATAGTAATACTATTGGAAGCATCAACACCTGTCTGCGTCATCGTGCATGAAGAATTAATCCTTGTAACCTCTGTTCCAAACATCATAGATGCAAAATTAATCGTATAAACACCCAGATCCAGCAATGCACCACCTGCAAGTGCCGGCTCCATCATTCTCGGTATATTTACAAGGTGATAACCAAGATTACAGGTCAGCATAGATGGCATACCGATAATACCAGAGTTTAATATCCCGCGAATAGTGGAAAGCATTGGCATATATCTCGTCCACATTGCTTCTGCAACAAAAACACCATTTTCCTTTGCAAGCTTAAATATGTCTTCCGCCTGCTTTGCGTTTGCTGTAAATGCTTTTTCACATAACACAGCTCTTCCGTTTTCAATACAAAGCTTCATATTCTGATAATGCTCTGAATGTGGTGTTGCTATGTATACTAAGTCAATTTTAGAATCCATGACCATTTCTTCATAAGAACCATATGCTTTTTTCACGCCATATTTTTTTGCAAATTCCTTTGCCCGGTTCGAATCTCTGGATGCAACAGCATAGCACTTAACGTTCTTCATCTTCTTAATGGTCTGTGCCATGATTCCTGCTATATTTCCGGTTCCCATAATTGCTATTCTCTTCTGTTTTAACATATGCTTACCATCCTTCCCCTAAATATCTGTGCGTATAACAGCAAAGCCCATGTAGCTATTATGCCACATGGGTTTTTTACTTTCTATATCCGGTTAGTCAAAAAATTCAGCTTTAACAAATCCAGTTTGTCCTTTATACTCAATCTTCAACCATTCTCCCTGATCTTCGATTACCTTATACTTTTCGCCACCCTGAGCCTTACCAATGGTATCAGATGTGGTGCTAGGCTCATTTCTTACATTTACATTCGTTCTTGCTGTCACTGTTCCAGTAGTCTGTGTCTGTTCTGTTTCCGTATCAGCAGCTTCTACTGTGTCATCTGCTGTTTCTTCCACCGGATTAACAGCTACGACTTCAAGATAATCACTCTTGATATATGCTTCTTTGCCATCATAGATTACCTTACTCCAACCATTGATTTTATCCTCAACTCTTGTAAGAACGGTTCCTGTTTCTACTCGACCAATCTTATCCGCATTCTCGCTGTCAGAAGATCTCACATTAACTGTGGCTGTAGCCTTAACCTCTTCATTTACAATCTGTGTCTGTGGTTGCTCTTCCACTGTTTCCACATCTTCTACGGCTGTTGTTTCTTCCACAACGGTTGTTTCTTCACCTGCTTCTAACATGGCAATCTCTTCACCTGCCATCGTCTTTGCCTTACTTGCCATCTCTGCCAGAAAAGTATTCAATTCTTCGTTTCCTGCAAGAAGCTCCTTGTACTCAACATCAACCTTATTGAAAATATCAACAACATCATCCTGACAAGAAGTTAACATCAATGCTGCATTCACCTGCTCATTCATTTCCTTGGCAATCTTAAGGCTGCCATCCTCCGCAGTATAAACATAATGTGTTGTTACACCAGGCACTAATGCATCAAAATCATTAAATTTCGCTTCATATGTAACATAAACGAAATAAGAATTCTCATCGATACCATTTCTTGTATAACAAACAATGTTATTATAGCTTTCTACAAATTCATTCTTACTCTTAAGCTGAATCAAATCTGTTTCGCTGATGTAATCCATAACAGACTTCACAGTTTCCATATCACATGATGCCAATGCATTATAATATGTTGTCATCAGGGTATTCACTTCTGCATGTGCATCTACCTCTAAAGGTTCTACTGTAACTCCTGTTTCGCTTGCTGCCTCTGTCATAACAGCAGCTTCCTTGTCCTGTTTTTCGTTCTTTGTTTTAACCAACGAAACGATGGCTGCCAATACAATAATGGTTGCCAATACCGGAAGTACAACCTTTACACCAGCTATCATAACTGCCTTCTTACCATCCGATGAAGCATTCTTTGCACGCTTCATAAAACGAATCAGCTTATCTGTAATCTTTTCTGTCATTTTATCTTCTGCTGTGCTGTCCTTCGCTTTTTCTTCTTTTATCTTTTCTTCTATTATTTTTTCTTCTAATATTTTTTCTAATTCTTTTTCATCTATTTCTTTTTCTTCTAATCCACTTTTTACTTCAGCAGCCTTTATCTCTTCCTTTGAAACAGCCTGATTCTTCTGCTGATTATTCTTTTTCTTCTTCATCTTATACTCCATTCCCACATTACATAACATCTGCAACGAACGCAAAGCAACTCTTTGAATTCTACATTAAGAATGCACCCGACAGGAGTCGAACCTGCATTAAAGGCGTCGGAGGCCTACGTTCTATCCATTAGACTACGGGTGCATGTGATTATATTAGTAACTATTCAGTATCTTCATAATTACTTATATTACAATATTGTTACATCACGAGTGTAATCATAGCATAATTGCTTACATTTGTCTAGCCATGAAAAGAAACCAGATTATGTAATCTCCTATGCGTTTACTTTGCTGTGCTTTGAGTATCTTGCAAATAATTCATCAAATTCAAACACCTGCTTTTGAAGCTTCTGATAATCTTCGATATTCTGCTCCTCCAGCTCATCGATAAACTCTGACAGCTTTGCCTGAAGCTTTAGATGTTCTCTTGCATCGACACGATAATTATTGGCAATTCTGATAATCTTATCAAGATATTTGCTGATCTGTCTTTCATTATTCTTCTTTAAAGCATTCTGAAACAGCTCAATATTATCAATCTCCGCAGTATCCGTTACCTGTGCAAAAATATCTGCACCTAACGCATAATAATTCTCACCTATCTGATAAATAAATCCATGCTTCTGAAAAATATCTTCTTTAAAACCGTTCATATTGATTCTCCACTTTCTTCTATATTTATGCTTCCTCTAACATAGATGTACAATGAGGACATCTTGTTGCTTCGATTGCGATTTCGCTTCTGCAATATGGACACTTCTTGGTTGTTGGTGCCGCCGGAGCTTCCTCTTCCTTCTTTTTAAATCGTTCTCCAATCGCATTCATAGCCTTGATCAAAACAAAAATCACCAATGCGGTAGTCAGGAAATTAATGACTGCTGTAATAAAATTACCATAATTTAATACCGGTGCATTCTCACCACTTCCAAGTGTCAACTTCAAATAAGAAAAATCAGTTCCTCCAAAAATTCCAAGAATTGGTGTGAGAATATCCTGATTCAAAGATGTAACGATAGATGTAAACGCACCACCGACAATGACACCGACTGCCATATCCATGACATTTCCACGCATAATGAACTTTTTAAATTCTTCTACAAAGCCTTTTCCCTTTTTCATCTTACTAACCATGCCTTTCCTTTTACAAAAAACAACAAAATCCTTTCTGATTATATCGCTTTTTCATTCTAAGAGCAACGGCATCTTCTGTCAATATATCCCTGCATCATAGCCTTAAGTTCTTTAAACTGCTCTAAGGTTTTGGAATTCCATGATGGAAAGTTCATTAATTTGTCAAGGTAACCCTGCTCTTTTACAATCTGTAGGCTGATTGGATATACCAGCTCATAGACAAGCGAAATATGTCCAACCACATGGTCAACCGGAGTCTTTTTCAAAGCACGAAGCGTAGCATGTTCCTCACAAAAGCTTTCCATAACTTCTTTCGTTACTTCTGCATTCATCAATTCGTCTGTCGTTACATTATAGATTTCTTCTAATGGAACTTCAATATTAACCTTTAAAATATCAATCTTATCTGCATCTCTTAGAATATCTGCAAACATCCTGGTACGCTCATCATATTCTTCTGGCACACGATATGCACTGTGGCAGGATATTACCCTTCTTAAGAAAGCACATACTTCCTCAGACGGCTGTTCCAGATAATCCTGTATCTTTCCTTCATCAAAAAGAATGGAAGCTCCGTACAGCGCATGGTCTATGGACTGAGCGTCCATAAAAGTACCATAATTTCTTAGCTGTTCGAATCTTCCAATATCATGAAGCATACCGCACAGCCACGCCATAGAAACATCTTCTTCTGATAGCATCTGGCTTACTGCTATCCTCTCACAAAGCTCTGCGACACGATAAGTATGGTCAATCTTAAGTTTTACTTTCTCATCCTGTGCATTGTAATGTGAAACATATTCTGCAAATGTATCTTTGACGTGGCTACGGTTTATCTTCATTTCTGTCAGCTTCTTTCCTTATTATAATTATAAATTAATGCTTTTGCTCAAACGGATATCTCTGCTTGATGCACCAATTTCAATCTCATACTCACATGGTTCTACGACAAATTCCTGTCTCTCCATATCATAGTATGTAAAGTCCCTGCTGTCCAGTGTTAATTCAATTCTCTTTTCTTCTCCCGGTCTTAACGCAACCTTGGTAAACGCCTTTAATTCATGAACTGGTCTTTCCTTCTTAGAACCCACCGGTTTCACATAAAGCTGTACGGTTTCACTTCCTTCACGTTCCCCAATATTCTTAAGGGTAAAGGTTGCTCTGCATATCTTATTCTCACGCTTTGTTGTCAGGATTCTTACATCCAGATCGGAATAGGCAAACTTTGTATAGGATAAACCATGACCAAAGCAGAAGTTTACAGGAGTGTTGTGTGTATCGTAGTAACGATAACCTACCATAACGCCTTCTTTATACTCTACTTTATCTTCCTTCGCAAAGGTTCCAATAAAATGAGCTGGGCACTGTGCTGTTTCCTGAATCATAGTCTCTGCAAGCTTTCCGGATGGGTTCACTCTGCCGAATAATACTTCTGCAATTGCAGTTCCACCTTCCATACCTGCATAATAACTCCATACAATGGCTTTTGCTTTCTTTGCCCATGGCATTTCCACTGGTGAACCGGCATAAATCACAGTTATAACATTTGGATTCACCTCTAACAGTGCCTCCAACAGCTCATCCTGACCATAGGGAAGCTTCATATCCTTTCTATCCAGACCTTCCACATCATAATCATGATTCAAACCACCAACAAAGATAACGGTATCGCATTCTGCTGCCAGACGAAGTGCTTCTTCCTTATAATCCTTCTCCTGCTGCTTTTCTTTTGCTGCCTGTTCCTCTGTCGTTGTGGTACTCTTCTCTTCATCCAGATGCTTTGTACTGTCTGCCTGCCAGTTGATATCACTCTTATTCTCTTTACCCGGAATCACATAGCCCGGCGCATAGCAAACCCTGGCATTGCCGCCAAGAAGCTTCTTTATTCCCATAAGTGGTGAAATCTCATACAAAGCTTTGATTTCTGCACTTCCACCGCCATTTGAATGAATGGCTGCTGCATTCTGTCCGATTACTGCAATCTTTTCTGTCTTTTTCTCATCAATCGGAAGTAATTCTTCTTCATTCTTAAGCAGAATAACAGACTCTCTTGCTGCTTCTAACAGCGTTCTTCTATGCTCCTCTGTATTATAAGCACCTGCACTTCTATGCTCTTTATTCTCACCAATCATATTCAGACGAAGCATCATGCGAAGAATATTTCTAATCTTCTCATTCACACATTCCTCGCTGATTTCACCAGACTGAATCTTCTCCAATAATGGCTGTGCCATGTTGTGCTTATCAAAGGTATACGTTACATCCATTTCGATATCCAGTGCTGATTCTGCTGCCAGCTTTGTATCATGAACGCCGCCCCAGTCAGAAACGATCATGCCATCATAATCCCAATCCTCACGCAATACCTTATTCAAAAGACTCTTGCTGGTACAACAATGCTCACCATTTAACAGGTTATAGGCACCCATGATAGAGAATACGCCGCCTTTTTCTACAGCTGCCTTAAATCCCGGAAAATAAATCTCCTGCAAAGTTCTCTCATCCACAATGGTATCAACCCATAAACGCTCTGTCTCCTGTGAATTGGCTGCAAAATGCTTTACGCATGCTGCCACGTCACTCTTCTGGATTCCCTGAATCATAGGAACCGCAAGTTCTTCAATCAGACGTGGGTCTTCACTCATATATTCAAAGTTTCTTCCACACAACGGACTTCTCTTAATATTAATACCCGGTGCCAAGATGACATCCTTGCCACGGCCTCTTGCCTCGGCTCCCAATACTTCACCTGCCTGCATGGCAATTTCAGAATTCCATGTAGATGCCACTGCACTGTTACAAGGCATATAGCTCACAAAATCATCCGTTGTACCAACACTTCTCCACTCTTCATCGGCGAATTCTGCTCTTACTCCCATCGGTCCATCAGACATGAAAAGAGGCGGAATTCCTAAACGCTCCACTCCTTCGGTTCTAAATAATCCGGCACCATGAATCATACCGATTTTTTCTTCCAGAGTAAGCTTTTCCAATAATTCTTCAATTAAAATCAATTCACGTAAAAGCTCTTTCTTTTCTTCTCTCATATCCCTTTTCCTTTCGCTTATGAACATTTCACTACGATTTTCTCTTCTTTTATCTGTAATACAAGATGATTTCCATCCATGGTATAATCCGCACCGCAAACCTCAACCGGAGCACCTGTATTCATCAATGTCACAGTTACATTTTTGCCTCCAATGACAGTTATGTCATATTGCTTCTCATTATGAGCAACCGCAATGGCAACCTTCTTCTCATTGTCCGCATTATATACACATGTCTGAGCTTTCTGTCCTTCCTTCACTGCATATACCTGAAAATTTACGCCATCCTCATAGTCATATACTGCCTGTTCTCCATTGCTGCCCATCGCAACAATGCTTCCTTGACATATAACGGAATGCTAAGATATCCGTGTTTCTCACGATACCACTTGCCACCTTCCTTCTCTTCGCCAGTAAGAAGAGACGTCCATGTTCCTTCCGGTAAATAATATTCTGCCATGTCTAATTTTTGCTGTGCTGTCTTAGCCATGCCTATACCTCCTTATACAATGCTCTCGCCACGTACTACCTTGGAAACCTTGTTAGCACTAAATAACAGAACAACACTGATAACTGATTTGAGCATACTTACAACAGTTGTAAGTGGAATAGATCCCTTACCAATACCAAGTTCATATACATATAAGTCAAGAACCATAATAGAAGTTGTATTTGTTGCATTCTTAAATACTAAGTACTGATCCATACCATTGCTGAGGATATTCGCAATTGACATTAACAGCAATACACAGAATGTTGGAACCAAACAAGGTACTGTAATGTGCCACATCTTCTGGAATCTTCCTGCGCCATCAACCGTTGCGGCTTCATAAAGCTGCTGGTCAATACCGGAAATTGCTGATATGTAGATGATTGCACTCCATCCGATACCCTTCCAGGTACCCCATGCCCACATCTTAAGCCATGTGTAATCACCGTTCATCAAAAGGTTCTGTCCTTCACTCCAAACACCAAGGTTAACCATGATACTGCTTAAGAAACCATCTGTTGAGAAGATACAGCATGCGATAGAATATACAAGAACCCAACTGATGAAGTTTGGTACTGTTGTAAAGGTCTGTACAAATCTTCATTACTTACCTGATGCATTGCCTGACGCAGGGAAAGAATACGATTGGTAAAATAATCTGCAAAAAAGTGTATAATAACCCCCGGCAGAATAATTGCTACTGCTATAATAACAAAACAGGTATAAATGATACTCTGAATATTTCCATATGCCTGATCATTGGTTGTGCAGATATACACCTTGGAATCCGACTGATACATATGCAGCGTAGATACGTCTACAAAATTCATTTTTCCGTCAATTAATACATCTCCTGCATATTGATAGTAGTTTTCATCATAATCAATCGGTACAACCTGCATTTCACCATAAGTGCTTCTGTCCGAACTAAAGAAAATCGGACTGTTATCTACAGATACCATAGCTGCATACTGTTCGCTGCCAATTCGCGTCCTGAGATAATTATCACTTAGCTTGATGACAAGGACCGCATGATACTTGGAATTCACCAATGGTATCTTGCGAATCAGACACAGATTCCAATATTCGTTACCATATTTATCAGTGCTGCTCATTGGCATCCAGAATACACTTGTCTGATTGACCGCCTTCTGAAACCAGTCCACTGTGCGAAGCTTTTTATCTGCCTGAAAGAACTGTTTATAATCCATAAATGCCGGATTATCTGTATAAATCTCAATCGAATCGATTTCGGCATAATTCTTTTCGTAGCTATCAATGGTTTTCACATTTTCTGCTCTTTGCACTTCATAATCCCATACATAATGATGCGTAGACACAAAATTGGCTATGTCTTCATCAAATGCAAGCTCCTCCGAGAGATTATAAATCTGAGTCGTAATTTCAAACAGAATCGTCTTCACCCTCAGATTATCTGATTTCAAAAGATCTCTATGATAATTTCCCAATAACCGGTATGTATTCGCCAAAAGAAAAACACCGATAATCAGAATCGGCAAAAATACTACCAGAAAATAAACGGCATATAACTGCTGCTTTATCTTAGCTCTATTCTGAATACGGTGCTTTCTCTTCATATTATAATGTGTTCCTTTCTTCCTTCAAAATGGCAACACCCACAGTCGGTAACTTCATGCTATCACCCTTTGTATATGTCTTACCACTCAATAAATCTATACATACATTTTCCATTGTAATTTCTTTTTCATCCTGTGTATGATTCAGAAGGAATATATAACGATACTTTTCATTCTCTCTAACAGTTCCCTCAATGCCTTGTGGAAGTGTCAATCCACCTGCAACACCTGCCTCATTAAGTACTTTTGTAAGGAAGTCCTGATAGAACTCCTTGCCGGAGCGAGTTGCTACATAATATGCACTTCCCTTTCCATATACATTCTTAGTCAATGCCGGCATTCCTGCATAGAAGTCTTCTTCATAAGAGCAAAGTGCTTCTGCTCCTTCTTCATGCAATAAATCACATAACAGAGTAGCTTCATACTGCTTTCCTTCCCATGTAAAATGATTCTTGCTTTCTGCCGGAAGGGCATCACTTTCTTCTACCCAGATTCCAAGAACATCACGCAGCTTGCCCGGATATCCTCCAACAGTTACCAGATCATGCTCATCTACATAACCACTGAAGAATGTCGTAATAAAGGTTCCTCCATTCTCTACAAAACGGCGAATCTTCTCATCTACTCCCGGTTTTACCATATAAAGAATCGGTGCAATCACAACCTTATACTGTGACAAATCATCCTCACAGCCAATGATATCTGTTGATACATTCTGTTCGAACAATGCCGAATAATAATTCTCCACTTCATCTTTATATTGTAACAGACAACTTGGTCCTGCGGAATACTCAATTGACCACCAGTTATCCCAGTCAAATAAAATCGCTACCTCTGACTTCATTCTGGTACCAAGTGTTTCTTCTCCAAGTGCTGTAAGCTCTTTTCCAAGTGCTGTCATTTCACGAAATACTCGTGTATTCTCATGTCCTGCATGATCAATCAATGCTCCGTGATATTTCTCACAGGCACCAATACTTCTTCTCATCTGGAAGAACATAACTGAATCTGCACCATGAGCCACTGCCTGATAGCTCCAAAGTCTCATAACACCCGGTCTTTTCAATGCATTATATGGAAGCCAGTTTGTAACACTTGGCGTCTGCTCCATTAATAAAAATGGCTTACCCTGACCGATTCCTCGCATCAGCTCATGACTCATGGCAATCTGTGCCGGCGTATTGTCATTCGAAGGATAATTATCCCAGGAAATGACATCCATATATTTTGCCCATTTCTGATAATCAAGCGGTTTATAAAATCCCATAAGATTCGTAGTTACCGGAATCTCCGGTGTCTGAGCCTTCACTGCTTCATACTCTAATTTATAACACTCCAGAATACTGTCAGAATTAAATCTTCTATAATCCAAAGAAATTCCCTGGAACGTTGTACGGTTATATTCAAAATGTTCACTTAAGAGATTTGGAAGTACCACTTCATCCCAGTCATAGAAAGTATGTCCCCAGAATGCCGTGTTCCACACACGATTCAATTCGTCAATTGTCTCATACTTCTCTTTGAGCCATACACGAAATGCTTTTTCACAATTCTCGCAATAGCACTCTCCGCCGTATTCATTGGAAATGTGCCATGCAATAACATTGTCATAGCTCTTGTAACGTTGTGCAAGCTTATCAGCCAGTCTTACAGAGAACTTACGGTACATTGGACTATTCGGACAGGAATTATGTCTGTCTCCAAACTTTCTCTTCATTCCATTGAATCCTGTTCTTGTAACCTCCGGATACTTTCTTGCCATCCATGCAGGATGTGCACCTGTTGAGGTCGCAAGCACTACCTTAAGTCCATTTTCACGCACCATATCCATAATACGATCCAATTTATCAAAACAATAAACATCTTCCTCTGGTTGTAGAGCTGCCCACGAAAAAACATTCAAAGTTACCGTATCAACATTGGCAAGCTTGAATAATCTCATATCCTCTTTCCATGTTTCTTCGTCCCACTGCTCTGGATTGTAATCACCACCAAATGCAATTTTTGAATTTTTCCATACTTTTTCATACATAATTTATTACCATACCTTTCCTTACGTAAAGTCTACTTATACTTCTGGCTTATTATATCTTATCACTCCAAAAAACTTTTTCCTACCGATATAATTACAGATAAAAAATGGTATCTTTTAGACATATTCCACTAATTTCTGCGCACAACGAAAAAGTCTGCGCAACAGTTTTTTCCTGTTGTGCAGACTCTTCTGAAACTTTATAACTATATAATTGGTTGAGGTCTAAAATAATTAATAATGATTAAAATTCAAATGAGAAATTAAAAATTTCTACGGAACCACTTACTGTTTCTCCTTCATTTGCATAAATCTTATATGCAATAGCTCTTAAGTCGTCTGCTCCGTCTAACTCTCCTGTGTATGCCCAATTTGATGCCTTGGACTTCCACTCAGAACCTGAAATTTCATATACAACTTCTACACTTTCACCAGCTGGAATAATTCTTTCTCCGCTTTCACCATCAACGGTTCCGGCATTTTCCTGCCATGTCCAGTTACCTGTTGTCTTCATAACTAAAGTAACATGAATATCCTTGCTGGTGTTGTTTGTGATGGTACTCTTAACCTTGCTGAATGCTGTAACGTCAATACCTGCTCCCATTCCAGGACATGTTTCTGTCTGTGGACCTGCTGCATCTTCTGATGTAACATTGGTAAAGTTTACGGTAATAACGCCATTTGCATCACATGCAAAATCTGTTGTATTTGTCCATGAGTTTTCTGGATAATCCCATGTAAAGTAAGTAGCTGACTTAGGTCTGTTTAATTCGTCAACTGCATGTGCAAATGGATCTGCTGAGTAATCGTAATCAGATGTAATGCTATAGAAATCAACAGCACCTGCAGTCTTGCTTCCTGCTCCCTGAATACGGAAAATCATAGAGTTAACTTCATCAAGATCAGGGCATCCTGTTACGTCAAAGGATAACATAACTGCTGAATTAGCCGGAACTGTCTGATAACGATCATATTCCTGCCACTCCCATAAATCGCCAGTCTTAAAGATTGGCTGAATCTGAATTGCCTTTAAGCAGTTATTTCTTACAAGAACATCAATTGTACTTGTGCTTGATAAGTCAACACCCTTTACCTGATTGAAGATACAAGGATAATCCTCCTGACTTAAATTGATGTTAACACGAACACCACCGTTGCTAAGCGCTTCTGATGTAGTAACTGTACAAACATCTACATCTCCATTGATTGCTACTCCCCAGTCATCATACTCGGATAAATATCCTGCATCAACACCTTCTAAATCTACTGCCGGTGTATCAACAACTGGTGTATCATCTTCAACCGGTGTATCCGGTTTTTCTACTTCTGCAATTGATCCATCATACTTCTTCAATGTATATGGCATTACAGATGTTGCCTTAATACCAATTCCATCTGCATTAAATACATAGGAACCCCAATCTGTAAGGTTTGTTCCTGCCCAGTCATTAGACATGTCAAGTACCTTATCGTCTCCGCCATTTCCTTTCCATGACCAAGCAACATAACCAATGCCCTTTTCTGTACAGTAGCTCATGATAGTTTCTTCATCAACTTCGCCACCGCCCTGATAATGACCAAATTCACCGATACAGAAGCTTACGCCCTTTGCAAGCATACCATCAATTGCGCTCTTAACAGTAGATGCATCCTTACCTACTACGGAATACATATGAATAGAGAACATGGTATTTCCTGTTGTATCAGCAGATAATACGCTCTGGCAGTAATCGATACAAGAAGCTGCTTCCTGTCCCCATCCTGCTGCGTCAACCATAATTACATTTTCAATTCCAGCATTTCTCATGCTCTTAATTGCTGACTGATATGCACTTGACCATGTAGCACCCATGTTCCATGTTCCATGCCACTCGTTAGCAATGTTTACGATTACATAATCCTTATGAGCATTTAAAAGATCCTTCATGTTCTTCCAATACTCAACTGCCTGATTCAAATCAGAAACACTATCAGAACCTGTATAATCATGTACTTCAAGAATACAAATCATGCCTAATGATTCACACTTCTTAATAATTGTTTCTACTTCTGAAGCATCGATGAAAGGATACTGAGATCCATCACCAAGAACGATACGTGCACAGTTAGAACCTAAGCCTGCAATGGCATCTAAAGTTGTATCTGTGTAATCACGATACCAGTCATGAGCAACGTTAACACCTCTCATAATGAAGTTATTACCGTTTGCATCATAAAGGTTTCCACCCTTAACATACATTCCATCTCCGGATGGCTCTACATCGATATCCGGTACCGTTGTTTCTTCTTCTGTGGTTTCCTCTTCTGTTGTTTCTTCCTCAATGGATGAATCTTCCTGTGAAACGAGTTCCACATCAACATAGTCTAATGCTGTATAACCCCAGCTTGTTGATACACCAAACTTATGCTCACCTGCTGTTAAATCATAGTAAGCTGTGTGTTCTTCCCACTTGTTTCCTGATGTAGTCAGTGTTCCTGCTCCATCATTATCCAGATACAGCCAGTTTTCTTTATAGCTATCTGCATTGGTGACGATGGTAATCTTATACTCACCATCTGTTGGTACGTCAAATCCTACTTCTCCCCAGCCGGATGCAAGATAAAGATAACCACTTCCTGAATATCCTGAGAATGTACCAGATTCTACTCTGTTGCTTCCATTCTGTTCATAACGATTTGCATCTTCAAATTCGAATCTTGTGGCAAATTCATCCTTTTCAACTACGGATGAAGATTCTTCTACTTCAGATGACTCTTCTTCTGAGGATGATTCTTCTACTTCCGAAGACTCTACTACAGAGGAAGACTCTTCAACTTCTGATGATTCTTCTTCTGATGGTTCCTCAGTAATCTGTTCTACCGATTCAATCACTACATAATCTAACGCTGTATAGCCCCAGCCTGTTGATACACCAAACTTATGCTCACCTGCGGAAAGATAGTATGTATTGGTAGCTGACTCCCACTTGTTTCCTGATGTGTTGAGCTGACCTGCTCCATTGTCATCCAGATATAACCAGTTCTCTTTGTGCTGATCTGCGTTGGTTACAACGGTGATTTCATAATCACCATCCTTTGGTACCGTGAATCCAACCTCTCCCCAGCCGGATACTAAGTACACATAACCGCTTCCTGAATAACCAGAAAATGTGTCTGACTCAACTCTGTTACTTCCGTTTTGTTCAAAACGGTTTGCGTCCTCGAACTCAACTACAGTTCGATAACTGCTTTTCGTCTCTGCTGCTGATACTGTTTCCATCCCTGTTCCACTTACTAACGTAGACAGGAACATTGCTGCTGACAGCACCAAAGACAGGACATGCTTTCCTCTTTTCCTCATATATTACCTCCCAGTAACTATTTATTTGCAAATAAGCAGCGTTTTCCACTTGCCACAACGGAAATCCCTACTTAGATTTGCCCGACATGCCCCTTTAACACGATCCCCTATATTTCTTTACTCGTATTATATATTAAATTATATGCGCTTTTCAACTCGTTTTTTAGTCGAATTTGTTCATTATTTAACTCATTTTTAAAGTTTAATCTTTTTTAGCCTATCTTATTGTCTTTTTTAATGCGTTTTATTACCTATTTTAGTGCACTTTGCACAGTTTTTAGCCTTATTTTTCGTATACTAACTACTTTCTTCTTAGCACACGTTTATCAAACATTTTTAGTTATTTCTATTTATTTTTTCGCATTTTCTGTTTATAAAAGAAAAAAAGCGTATCTTTTGATACACTTTCATTCGCTGAACACGTTTACCATTTCATCGCTTTTACATACTTCTTAACATCTGCATCCGGATTTCTCGACTCACAGATTTTCTGTAACGTTTTATTGTATGTCCAGGCATCCATCTGGCAGTCATTTTGTAGCATCCGCATCGTTTCATAAGGGAACGATACAAATGCCTCTGCTGCCGTCCATGCCGCTGCCATCTGAGCATAATATCCTTGAGTAAAGTTTCGATTCAGTACTGCCAGAATCCGCTCCAGATACGGATAATTCTCTCGGTTTTCTTTTTCTGTATTTTGCTCTACCTCTTCCATGGTAATGACTCTTTTGCGAGTCATCTTCTTTCCATTCTGATCATATTTTAAGAACTGCGTCAGGAGTAGAATAATTGCCACTCTCACTTCGAATTCTTTGTCAGAGTACAAATACTCCTGCATGAAATCCCATACTACCTCTCTATTCCTTGACGCATAAAGAAAACCATTGCAAAAGCTGTCACAGACTGACCAGTTATCAACATGTGGAATAAAGTCTCTTAAAAGCTCTAATGGTGTTTCATCCTTTGCCTTCTGCGTTCCATGACCAATAATCATGCCACGAAGCATGGTTTCTTCAAAATAAAGATCCTCATACTCACCTTCATAAGAAGTAATTTCCTGCCTCCAGTCGGTTGTTTTTACAATGTCCTTCGCTATCTTTCGAAGTTCTGGCAGGCGCACACCAAGTATCGGCATAGACTTTGGAATCAGAGATGCTGAGAATTCCCGATAGGCTTCCTCTGACTTTTCCACTAATATCTTTCTGATTTCTTCTCTCATGTAACAATACCTCCATACAAAAGCCCTATGTATCAACGTCTTACGTCAATACATAGGGACTTTTTATTACTTTCCTATTTTCTCTTTTACATAGTGCAAAATTTCTTGATTATCGTCCGGCATTCTACAACCTACAATATAAGTTCCATTGTCATTTGAAGAACGTATGATGATTCCGGTAAGTGCTTTTCCCTTTAACAAATCAAAGTTATGAATCGTTACTTCAACAACTTCTCCTGCCGCATCTGCAAATTCACTTGCCTTACATGCAAAAGCATAACCACCTGCACTGATATTTACCAGTTTTCCTGTAAAAGAACGATTTTTCGCCTTTAATTTGATGTCGCATGAATTTGTCATAGCCAGTCTTGGATGTTTTCTTCGATTCATTACCTTTGGCGTACTCTCAAGTACTAACTGATAATATTTGTCCTTCTTCTTGATTCCAATCTGACTCCAGATATAAACGGTATTATTCACAACAACATGTATTTCATATTTTTTCTTTGCTGCCTCATCTTCTAAGAAGGAATCTAACTTTGAAGTTGCTTCAATGAAAACATTTTCCTCATCTAAAGCAGCTACCTCTGTATGATATTCATGCTTGGTTCCCGGCTCCATAATGGATAACTTCATTCCAACCTTAAGATCCTGATAATTCATGAAGCCACCGGCTCCTAATTCTTCTACCAGTTTACCAACGACATTTTCAATGTTAATGACATTTCTTGCTGTTTCTTCATATTTACTTAACATGGTTGCAGTGGTTGTTTCTGAATCAATAACACTTTCCTTAATGGTTACCATGATATCCTGTACCTGCTTCATGTTATCAACCATGTTCTTATTGGAATTCTCTACGCTCTTCATTGCAGAATCAACAACCTGAATCTCGCCACCCAGATTCTTGGAATCATCAGCAATCATCTCAACACTTGCATTAACAGTCTGCATCGTTTCCAATGTTTCTGCAATCAGCTTTAAGATTGTTGTAATAGACTCTGTCATCTTGTCAGAAGTCTCTTCCAAGCTCTGTAACGCCTCCATAATACTGTTGGAAGAATTCTGAGTTCCCATACTTAAGTTTCTAATCTCATCTGCTACAACCGCAAATCCTTTTCCAGATTCTCCTGCTCTTGCTGCTTCAATGGAAGCATTTAACGCCAAAAGATTTGTCTGTGATGAAATATTTTCAATGGTACCAGTTTCCTGCTTTACTTTATCAAACTGATTACGGAATTCATTCAGAATACCCTCAACATCCGATGACAATCTTGCCATAACATTTGTTGACTCAACTGCATTCTCTAATTCCTTTGTACTCTTACTTGCATGTTCTGCAGATTTCTCACTGATTTCTACAATATGCTCGATCAAGCCTGCAACATTTTCCACCTGGTTATCAATATCTTCTGTCATTTCCATAGACGAATCAATCTTTTCACTCAGAACCAGATTTTGCTCAACCAGATTTTCCATGCTGTTAACAACAAGATTAGCGCCTTCTTTATTCTCTTCAGCAAGTTCTCTTACAACGGTTACGCCATCCACAACCGCATTACTTGCTACCTTAACCTTATCTACCGTAGTTACAACTGTATTCAGATTACTTTTTACAGACTCTAACAAAGCATTATCTGAAGTCGATAGATGCTTGATAGAAACAACATAACCTACATAGCAAAACAGGATAACTCCTATCTGAAGTTCAAAATTTGATATATCCTGTGCTGTGTTCATTCCGTTATTATAATTTCTTATAATACAATAAGCCAAAAGCACTACATTAAAAATACCACAACGCAAGATAAGACCACGATTTTTAAAGATAATCATCATACCTACCATAGGCAACACATACGTAAAAGCAAGCGTTCCTACGCAGGTCAGCATGATATAGCAATAAAATAATCCATATCCTGTACATACAATATCCTGATATAATTTTGTATGCCATCCCTTAACCTTCAAAACAATCAATCCGACAATAAATGGTCCCCAGCTTACCAGCTCCATACCAATTAAGAACGGTATTGATTTCATCCCCTTGATTACTTCAATAACATAACCTATTGAAAGCACAATCATTAAAATCACCCACATGATCATTGCTTTCTTATTTGCACTTGCCGCAAATTTTTTCTCATTATATTCCATTTGGCACCTCCGTTTTTCCGACTTTTCGTGTCATATATTTTTATTTTATCACAAATTATATTATTTTCAAACTTTTCTATAAATTATGACAGCGTAAGTTTACCTTCGGAATTAATAGGATAGAGTAACCCTGAGACAAGCTGATAAAGTATCAGTTGCTGACTTGATGTTTTTACTATACACTTTAATTCTTTTTTAGGCAACATAATCAAGCCTGTTTTTACTTACAGGCTATGTTCATTTGTATTTCTACACTGATTACAATCCCCACAAATGCGAGTTAAAATACAGAGTTTTCTTACTGTGCACTGACATACTGTGCTTCATACATTCCAAATATTTTCCTAATGCTCCGTGTCGGCTTGTTTCAGAACTCAGTATCTGTGTAGAACTTAGCACATCATATTCGCTGCCTACAACCTTCGGAAGCTCTTTCTTCTGATATCTGACTAATTCAAGCATATCCCCTCCATTGAATTGATACGCTCTTAACTGCGCCATTTTTTCTGCGCCTGTTACACTCCAACCCATTGCTCTGGTACTCATTCGCTCTGATAAAACATGGCTCACATGCCCCTCGGTACTGCTTCCTACAACACCTTCCTTGCGCTGCAATCGCAACCGGGCAGCTGTCCAATTATCCAAGATATATTTTCTTGCGGTTTCCATGTTCTCTATAGAAGCCTGCGGATATTCTTCCAAGGTGTCTACCAACTTATCAAATTCTTTCTTGGTCTCTTTTCTTATCGTTTTGCGTAGCTCATACTTTGCATCCCACTTACTGTCTAACATATGGCTTGTGAGCTTCGTCAGATACTTCTCAAGATGAAATTCATCCAATATATGAATCGCATTGGCTATCTGCTTTATTCCAGACTTTATCCATGCTCCTCCATCTGAGTTCACATAGATTGCTTTTATACTGTCTATATCATAATGATTTTCGATATACTCGTAGATTTCATTCCAGAATTTCGTATTCTCTTTGCCTGTATTTACTCCGCAAAAATAATGAGGATTAATCAATTTATGACGTTTGCTGTGAGGTGCCTCACTTTCTATTCCTTCATGAACATACACCACTTTGTAATCAGACAGTTATTCTTTTGATTGTTTTCATTTTTTATCAAATCACCCTTATGTGAATGAAATTGTAGGGAAACGTGGTCTTCATCTGCTTCAATGTACAGATATTCAACCCTTTTCTTCTCCTTCAGCTTTTTATCCACTTTAGGAAACTCGAGGTCATGCAGCTTGTTTTTGACAGACTGCTTCGTTATCTCCGACATCAGACTACATTCCTCGCCGCCCCTACGATACGAAGTCTGTACGGCCTCTTTTAGCATATTTGCTGCGGCATCATCTGTCATTCTTTGATTGGACGCAATCCCCATAATCTTATCCAACAAATAAACATATTCTCCTGTTTCCTTGTGATGAAACAAGGTCTTTTTAAAACTAACATCCCCAAGCGATGTTGTAAGCTGCTTATTTGTAACGGATTCTATATGCCAATTCTTCTTTCGCAGCTGACTTTCTCTAAGCAGGGTATCCATGGTTTCTAATGATTCCTTTATCATTTCTAATCCCAGCCTGTGGAGTTCGTCTGTAATAGCATATACATATTCAGCTATCTTTGTTGGCTCTTTTAGAAATTTGTTTTCTAATTCTTCAAACTTGTTAATGCATTTTTTCTCAAAATATTTTATACTGTTAAGCATGGAGGACACCTTCCTTTGTTTGTATTTTGGTCATCACTTAATACTTTATCACAAAGGGGTGTCCTCTTCTTATGTTAATCTCTATTTTCCGAATAAAATTTTACGCTAGCTATAAATTATTACTATTTTTTTTACAAAAAAAGACTCGTTTCTTACGAAACGAGTCTTTCACACCGTTTGAACACATTTATAATTTCATTAATCTTCCTAACCGATTACTTGCTAGCGATAGCTGTCTGTATGAATACGGTTCACACCCTAGCAATGAAAACCTAGCTATACTTTGAACCTACCAATATATCTCAAGATACAACAATTTATCTTAGGAAATTCTATACATATTATAGACAAAAAGGGTGCATAAAGCAACCCTTAATCACAAATTCTACTCTTAGTGATTTACATTATTGTATGATTTTTTAGCTGTGTATCAACATCTCTGCCTTCATATATCACACGAATTACTGTCACAAGTCCTGCATCTTTATCCAAAATATAAAATACCAGATAATTATCAACAGGCATTACTCTCATACCTCTGCTATGCCAAGGTTCTTTATCATAAACTCTGTACTTTTCTGGAAACTGCTCAAGCTCTATGATATTTTCTTCCAATCTGTCAAGCTGACCTGCTGCATTCTCAGGCGAAAGCAATTCAAATGCAATATACTCATATATCTTTCTTAAATCCGCATTGGCTTGCTCTGTGATAGTTACTTCATAAATCATAAGCCATAGTCTTTTCGGATATCAGCAAATGCCTGTCTTGCTGGTTTTGTTCTTCCCTCAAGCATATCCGCATATCCTTTCTCCAGTTCTGCATCTAATTCTATTTCGCTCAATTCTGCCACATTTACAGGTTTTGCCGTTGGTAGCTTGACTTCAAAAGGAAGTCCTCTATTTAAAATAATCTGTTTATAGAACATATTGATAGCATTGGATGCAGGAATTCCAAGTGCTGATAAAATACTCTCTGCCTGCTCCTTCACATCTGGCTCTATTCTTGCATATAAATTAGATGATTTTGTTGACATAATGTAACACTCCTTCCCAAATAAAAGTGTTTCTCTTTGTTTTCTATATTATAC
>CAYUKO010000016.1:25488-35934 GCA_964445375.1 uncultured Roseburia sp. | reverse complement strand
TACAACTTCTGCACGGATAAATCCACGTTCAAAGTCTGTATGAATCTTTCCTGCTGCCTGTGGAGCCTTCGTTCCTACCTTAATAGTCCATGCACGACACTCGTCCTCACCTGCTGTTAAGAAGCTGATCAATCCAAGTAAACGATAGCTTGCTGCTATCAGTTTGTCCAAACCTGACTCGGTTAATCCTAAATCTTCTAAGAACATTGACTTTTCATCATCATCAAGTTCTGAAATCTCTTCTTCAATCTGAGCACAGATCACAAATACTTCGAAGCCTTCCTTTGCCGCAAATTCTCTGACAGCCTTAACGCCTTCGTTATCTGCACCATCATTTGCAAGCTCATCCTCTGCTACATTTGCAGCGAAGATAACCGGCTTATCTGTTAAAAGATTATAACCATTTCTCCAAAGAATCTCTTCATCATCCTCGGTAACAAAGCTCTTTGCCATATTACCTTCTTCGAGATGTGCCTTTAATCTTTCTACTAATGCAAGCTCCTTAGCCTGTGTCTTATCATTTCTTGCACCACGGGAAACCTTTGCGATACGTCTTTCAAGAATCTCAATATCAGAGAAAATCAACTCAAGATTAATGGTTTCAATATCTCTTAATGGATTGATGCTTCCATCAACATGTACAATGTTAGAATTCTCAAAACATCTTACTACATGAACAATGGCATCTACTTCACGAATGTTTGCAAGGAACTGATTTCCAAGTCCTTCACCCTTAGAAGCGCCCTTTACAAGACCTGCAATGTCAACGAACTCAATCACAGCTGGTGTTACTTTCTTAGTATTGTATAATTCACCAAGCTTCTTGATTCTTTCATCCGGTACGGTAACCACACCAACATTCGGGTCGATGGTACAGAATGGATAGTTTGCAGATTCTGCTCCTGCCTTTGTTAATGAGTTAAATAATGTACTCTTTCCTACGTTAGGAAGTCCAACGATACCTAATTTCATCTTCTTTCACTTCTCCTTTATTTTTCAAGCATAGTATGCCTTTGTGTTTCAATTCGTACTGTATCAAACTCTATTCCCATAATAATAGAGAGTCTGACACAGTGTATAATTCTACCATAATCAGACTCTCTTTTCAACTTGTTATGTCTCTATATTTTTTCTTACATTTCCACCATACTACATCAACAAAAAATCAAACACTTTTACAAACGCAGAATGTTTCACCTCTGCCTCTGCTCTAGCTGTTCCCTTGCGTTAGCAATGGCCAGTGATAGCTTCTTCTCCAATATCTCTTTAGGAGGCATCTTTGTTAAATACTGTCCTACGTGTATACTTCCATGATCTAATTCTAATAATTCAATCGTCTCTTGTGATTTTTCAGCACATAAAATTAATGCAACCGGGCTCTCTTCTCCTTCAGCTTTCTCATACTTTTCAAGCCAACGAAGATATAACTCTGTCTGTCCCTTATCCTGCGGTTCAAACTCTCCAAGTTTTAATTCAATCAGTACTAATCTCCTCAATGTACGATGATAGAACAACAAATCCATATAATAGTCTTTTCCATCTAATACGATATGTTTTTGGCGTGCCAAAAAAGCAAAATCAGAACCCATTTCAAGAATAAATTTTTCCAATTCTGCCAAAATCGCATTCTCTAAATCTTTTTCACTATACGTATCTTTTAATCCAAGGAAGTCTAACATATAAGGATCTCTATAAAACATATCCAATGACATTTTTCTTTCATCACGCAACTCTGCAATTTCATTTGCTATTGTTTCTTCTGGCATTTTAGATATTGCAGTACGTTCATATAACATTGATTTTTTACGTTCACGTAAAGTTCTTACTGACCAATTTTCATTTTTACACATAACCGCATAAAAATCTCTTTTTAACTCATCCTCAATAGGTAAAAGTTCTACAAAATGCGACCACGTCAATTGTTGCGACAGTGTCGCCACTTTTTCAAACTCCTGAAATTCTTGATAGAATTTAACCATTTTAAAAACTGAAGATTTTTCAAACCCTTTTCCATATTCAGCAGTCAGTCTCTCGCTCAAATCACCAATTATATTCTTCCCGTAATCTGCTTTTTTCCCTTGTAATACTTCTTCTGACAATTTCTTCCCTATATTCCAATATAACGTAATGACTGAGGTATTCACTCGCATCATTACCTCATTCTTAGCATCATAAATCATTGTAGATATGTCAGCAAATATGGTATCTACATCTGTTGTATTCCTTAATTTCTCGGACATCCAATTCTCCTTTCTCAAAAGTGGCGACATGTCGCCACTTTCTTCAAAACATATCCGTATTTTCCTTCTTAGCGTTCATGATTTATTCGCTATGATTAACAATACACTTTTTAGCGCTTGCTATTCCTATTCTCTTGATTTAACATTAACAACAACTTTGGTCTTCTTTTCTTCCTCAAAAGTCCCTGCTTTTAAGCTCAGCAATGATTCTATATCATTAGGATAAATAGTCAAGCCATATTCCGCTGAAAGTTCTTCTAAGAATTCACTCGGTGTAAATACCTTTTGTTCAAACAAAATTTTAACTGCTTGACGCAATAATGACGGCTCAGCCGTCATCAACTCATCATCTAATGGTTCCACTTTTCGTATCCCCTGTTTTTGCATGTTCCGCATCAACTTACTATAATCATCGTTCGTAATGATTTCCAAATCTTTAGCTCTGCGAATCATAGCTGCAATAGAAACTTTCCATCTCTTCTTCAATTCCGTATAATATGCTAAATTTGTTGCATAAGGTCTAACATCTTCCGCAAATTCTTTTTCTGGTAATAGAAAAGCCGCCGCAAAAGAATGTGCCTCTTGTTCAATATATTTAAAATCTTCCTTATCTATATTCTCTAAATCTTCTCTCCAATTATGAAGCAATATATGCCCTAATTCGTGAGCTATATCAAAATGAATTCTAGCTGCCGTTTTCTTATTTTGAGAATATCCAATTAAATATGTTTCATCTTGCCCATATATTATCTTATGACTAAATGCATCAACATCTCCTGTAGAAGTTGCAAAGTCAGTTACAACTAAACCATTTGATTCCACTAAATAAACAATATTTTCGATTGGCTTATTTCCTAATCTCCAATGTTTTCTTAATATATCGGCGGCCTCCTGTGGAGTCGTATTTGGGGGAATTTGCGGCAAATTCAATTTTTCAAACTCTAAATACTCATTCAACATATTATAAATTACTGCAATAAACTTTATTTTATCCTCTTGCTCAACTCGATATTTCTTATTTGTTGTTAACAAAGACCTGAAATACGTTGCACTTTTTTCAACATCAACTTTAATATCTTCTAAGAAAAATTTAACCGGAAATCGCAATGCTTCACTAATTTTTTGAATCGTAGGAAATTCTGGACTATCTAATTTACCATTTTCATACATAGAAATAGTCTGTCGATTAACTCCTATCATCTCAGCTAACTGTATGGCCGAATATCCTCTCCATGTCCTCGCAATTCTTAAACGCTCACCATTAAAATATTTACCACTTGTTATCTGTTCAAACGGAATTACATTTCCCATAATAACCGCTCCTTCAACTTTAATTATTTTGTGCCTTCTGTCCTTGTGTATTTTCTTTCAACGCAACAAGTTCTCTCTGTTCTGCCTTCTTACGTGCCTTATCCTTTAATTTGATATTTGGAGTATGAGGCTCATTTGAAACCACAACTGTATCTACTACCACAGACTCGCTGTGTGTAATATATGCACTCCAGTCTTCCTCTTCAACTACTTGTAATGAGCTATCTAATACACAACAACGCACATCTATCAATTCAGAGTTATATTCCTCAAATAATATTGTCTTATATCTCTTAATTACTGTCTTTTCAATATCAAAATCTTTTATAATATCTTCAATGATACTCTTTACTTCCTCTTCATCAAAGGATTCTTCTTCAAGCAAAGATAACTGATGTTCTGTACTTAAATCAAAATTAAATGATTGTACAAGTGCATCAACATAGTGAGCCTTTTTACGCTTCGATTGCTTCCTTTGAATTTCTCGGAAACGTTCTTCTCTCATCACAGTATAAATCGTTCCAGTTTCTTTATCATACAATGGAACCATATTCCAAGCACCACGCTTAGCATATTCTGCTGTCAGATTTCCTGCAGAAAAATTCATAATAAAGTTACGATTAACCAAATCCCACTTTAATAATTTCTTTCCATTAGATCGTTTCTCATCAATTTGTTCACGTCTCAAACAACCTTTTACATCGTCCCCTATAGCTTCTGATATACATTTATTAATACACACTATCTTCTTTACTTCTAAACTAAATGCTTTATCTTTCACTCAAAGTACCTCCCTTTTATCATTTTTATCATTATAGGACTTTTTTAAAAATATGTCAACTTTAAAAGTCATATACTATTTTTTTGCAAATATTTTTGATTATTTGTTGTATTATTGTCCATTTGTATTATATAAAATAACCCTCCTTACTGGATTGTACAGTAAAGAGGGTACATCAACGAAGTAGCTTTATTTTACGTTTAAATACTATATATTTATTTATTCGATTATTATAATAACACAACTAATCTATTATGGGATTACTTTTGTATCAAACTCTCTTACAAAATTGATATTTTTCTTTTCAATTCGTAAAAAATGAATAAACTTTCCTGTTTGCAGTATTTCGCATAAGATTCTTATTGCATTCTAATCATTAATCGGTACTTCTAACATATCCATTCCTTCCTTTGTTCTTAGTAAAACAGAAGCAACTTCATTCGGTTCAATTACTCTATCAAATGCACTTAAAACATACGCTCTCGTCCTTGTCTCATCTTCATACCCAGACATACCACCATTACCCAAATAAGGAAGTTTTGTTCCATCCTTTAGTACAACACCGCAAAAGTCCGGAATGTCATTCTCATCCTCATATATGTTCACTTCACCATTTACGAAATAATTCATTTTAATAGAAATAGGTGAAAGTTCGACAGAATCCAGCATAAACACAGTATCATCAATGTTTTTATCCACGTGACAATAGGTAGCTGAACTTACATCCGATAGGTCTATCGCAAAATTCCAATTTCCATCCATTACATTCGTATACTCTGTTTTATATACAGTACCTATATTTTTTAAATTTACGTGCAATGTCTTTCCAAGTAATGAATCAGCATAATCCGCTACGGAAACACTAACTACATATTCCAGATTCCCATTTTCATCGCTATAATGAGAAATAAAGTCTCCTTCCTCATTAATCTCCAACGGAGTGCCATCATCATATATTAGCTTACCATTTTCATCGGTAACAATACCATTATAAAATCTGGATCCCATGTTAACGCAAGCATCCTCTGCATTAGGATTATCTCCTAGATATGCATCTGTCGACTCAAAACAAGGCTCGATATTTTCTCCTGCAACAAATCCCTCAACACAAAAAGAAATATGTGCAAATTTATCATCCGTAATCACTGTCATTGGTGTTATCGTTACCTCATCTACTGTCACCGCTAACTCTTCAAATCCTGCTCTCTCAGTCAATACAGTTGCTATTCCTTTTTCGGACAACACTTGTTGTTGTTCGTCAGTTGCCTGAATGGTTCCCTGCATCCCCCGACTCCAAAAATGATGTATTGCAGCCACGGTCGTAATACATCCAAACACGAGTATGCACACACTTGCAACTGCCGCAACCTGTCCTCTAAATAATCTGTTTCTTCTTTTTTTACTTTTCATTTTTTTAATATTTTCCATTGCCTTATTATCCTCCGTTTTTATACAGGCTAAGGCATCATCCATTTTCCTTAATACAACATCAGGAACTTCTATGTCTTGTGCAAAAATATCCGTATACTCTTTCATAGAATTACTCCTTTCTACCTTCATAATATGTAGCCAATTTTTCTCTACCTCTTGCTAATCTGGTTTGAACTGTACTTGGGGGAATATGTAACATCTTTGCTATTTCACCAGTCTTATAACCTTGTCCATAAAATAGCATCATAGGAACTCGATATTTCTCATCCAACTCAGATAAGATTTCATTTAATTCTTGATTTTTTGTTTCATATACCACCGGTTCTTCAACCTCTTCCAATGGCACTTTATTCTCCCACTTCTTTTTTATGTAATAGCACCTATTTATCAAAATTCTTGTCAACCATGTTTTAAAATACTGAATTTCTCTAAGCGTATCTATTTTCTCCCAACAAGCAAGAATTGTATCTTGTATAGCATCTGCTGAATCTTCATCATTTTTCAGAATCGCAATTGCAGTACGGTACATATCTTTCACATATAGTTGTATAAGCTTTGAAAATGCATCTGAATCATGTCTTTTTGCATTCTTAATAAGTTTTTGAATATCCTTTTCTTGCATTCTTTTTCTCCCACGCGTTGAAGTTGTAAAATGATTTAAATATTCTTTGTTTTCATCTTACATACATTAGATAAAAAAATCGCCCCAATAATCTCATTTCAATAAATTTTTTCTTCTATTTACAAAAAAAGAGAATACATATACCTAAGTATCTTGCATTCTCTATAATTTTCATCTTCAACCAAAATATGCGATCCACCAGCTTATATTGCAATCGACCGCTTGTGTTCTTGCAAGCGGTCTTTTTCACTATTGTTCTCTTACTATTTACCATATATGATGTAGGATTCCTACTGCTTATTCCCCATCCTTTGCCTTTCTGTATTCCGTCAGACACCATGTACCACCACTGGAATTTGGTATATATATTCTACCATCTTTGGTATTCACATACTTAGCCTTCAGAGGTTCACCAAATGGATAAGGATTATAGCCTCGTGATTTGATAATACTTTCACATTGCCACATTGTATTGTAAAAATCTGCCTCAAATGTTTCTTTGTCTGACATACTACCGCTGCCAAAGAAACCATAATACCATACATTATCTTCACCCTCATCGACAATTTGCCATAACGGATAGCCCAACGCTGCTGCAACTTCGCATGCTTCTTCATAAGAAGATACTACGGTATCTACCCATGAGTACCCTTTTTTTAATATAATATTATAGCTTTTCGTTACCGGCTGTGCTGGTACACTTGTATTCACCTCTGCTGCACTTTCTGCTGTCTGGCTCAAGCCTGCTCCCACTACATAGTAGGTTGCATCTCCTAATACTATCTGCCAATAGCCATTACTTGTCACACCTGTTACCTGAATCGGAAGTCCAGCTTCACACCCTGGCAGAATCACCTGCGCATCGGCTGCTGCATCCGCAAGCACTACGGTTTCGCCATTTGTATAAAATACGGCATTTGCTGGTGTTACACTGTATTCTGAAGCGAATGCGGTCATACCAAGAAGCATAGCTCCTGTGAATACACTTACTAAAAATTTGGTGAGTTTTTTCATGATACCATTCCTTTCCATAAACGAATATAATAGCATTATATCATAATAAAAACTGAATATATAATATATTTTCAGTTTTTAATTCCAAATATATCATTGTGGATAATAAAACAAGGGGCTGTGAAAAATAAAGAATCATTTTTCCACTCCTTTTTTTATTATTTCAAAACGTGGAATAACAGCACTCTGTGCAAAAGCAGTGGCTTCGGGCGTGGCGTGCTAATAATCGAACGATACCTAAATGTGTTCAAGATACCTATCTATAGAATGATAAAAAGGTGCCTCTATAAATGCAAAAATAGATACTGAAACAATGTTTCGCAAACACTGTTTTGCGTTTTTAGCTGCGAGTGAAATCCACTGCGTACGAAGACTAGACACGAAGCCTTTGCTGAGTGGCTTTAGTCGTAGTTAGCAGTTAGTTCACGAAGAGCGTTGCAAAAGTTTGCGAAGCATTGCTTCAGTATCTTATATCTAAAGAGAAAAGGCACCTTTTCACAAAAAAGAGATAGGTATCTTGAACATCCAAGATATCTATCTCGATTATTAGCTAGGGACTGCTTTTGCGCTGAGTGCTTTTTCACACCCCCTTATTTTCTTACTTATTCATAATCTCCAGAAAGGCCTTTGTCTTCTCTGTAATATTTCCTTTGAATACAGCAGAGCCTGCAACGATAACATCTGCACCGGCTTCCAGATTCATCTCAAGGTTATCAATATTGACACCACCGTCAATTTCCAGCTTTACATCAAGCTTTCTCTCATCAATGATTGCCCTTACTTCACGAATCTTATCGGTACACTCCGGAATATATGCCTGACCGCCAAATCCCGGATTTACTGTCATGACAAGCACCATGTCTACCATATCAATATATGGAAGAATCTCTTTTACAGGAGTTCCGGGATTCAGGGCAATTGCTGCCTTTGCTCCTAAACTTCTGATTTTCTTCAGGGTATCTTCCACACAATCACATGCTTCTACATGGATTGTTACACTGTCTGCACCACATTTAACAAATTCCTCTACATAGCGCTCCGGTTTTGTAACCATCATGTGTACATCAAGAAACTTATCTGTATGTGGTCTGACACAAGACACGATTGGCATTCCATAAGAAATAGATGGAACAAATACGCCATCCATAACATCAATATGGACATACTGTGCACCTGCTTTTCCAATCTCTTCAATCTGTTTTCCAAGTTCCCAAAAGTCAGCAGATAAAATAGATGGTGCTAAATAATTCATAATCAGTATTTCCTCTTTTCTTTCTCTTTTAGTTCTTCATAAAACAATACATAATTATCATATCTTGTCTTATGAATCTTTTCTTCCTCGACTGCGTCTTTCACGCCGCATACCGGCTCATGAATATGCGCACAGCCTAAAAACTTACACTTATCTTCATATGGCTCAAACTCCGGATAAAAGGTTTTTAATTCCTCTTTCTCCATATCGAATAGAGCTAGCGAACTAAATCCCGGTGTATCCATAATATAAGTGTGATCTGATATGGTAATCAGCTCAGAATGTCTTGTGGTATGCTTTCCACGTTCAATTTTCTCGCTGATAGAACCCGTTTCCATTGTCTTGCTCTTTTGCAGACAATTAATAATAGAAGATTTTCCAACGCCACTTGGACCAGCCACAGCTGTTGTTTTACCCTGCAACATCTGTTGCAGTTCTGCGATTCCTTCTTTTTTCATAGCACTGGTAAATATGACACTGCAATTACTATTTTCATATATAGAACGAATCCTGATCCTTTCTTCCTTCGAAGCAATATCATGCTTATTAAAACAAATGATACATTCTAACCCCTGCTGTTCCATCATAATGAGGAATCTATCCAGCAGATTATAGTTGGGCTCAGGCTTTGACATAGCAAAAATAAGCAAAGCCTGATCAATATTAGCAACTGCGGGACGTATCAATGCACTTTTACGTGGAAGAATCTCTGTAATATTTCCTTTGAAATTCTCTGCATCCGTAATTTCAATCGTCACATCATCACCGACAAGCGGTTTTATATTTTCTTTTCGAAAGATTCCTTTTGCCTTACATTCATAGATTCCCTTACCATTCACATGAACATAATAGAATCCTGCAATTCCTTTGATAATCTTACCCTGCATCCGTAATCCCTTCAACTATTCCTTTACGAACTGTACATTTTGCTGTGTCTGTGCCAATGCCTGATTCATCTGCACAGTCTGATTGCCATCCGAATCGGTTACCGTTTCTTCCACATTCTTTAAATAAGATATGGTTACAATTCCATACGCTGATGAACTGGAAAAACCACTTAAATTAATACTTACCGGGAAAGAAGTTACATTCTGAGAATACCATAACTGCTCCGCTCCGTCCGCAGTGGTAAGAATAACCTCTGCATTACCACCTGTATAATCCGCTGGTGCAGGAACACTCAAATTACAGCTATACGTAGCAACCTCACTTCCGATACTGATTTTTAAGTCTACAACCGTTCCTTCATTTACCGTTGTTCCAGTTGTAAAGCTCTGATAACAGATTAGCCCTGCTCCATATTCTGAACTATAGGATTCTTCAACGTTTCCAATCACAAGACCTGCTGCTTCTAATGTACTTACGGCAGCATCCTGCTTCATGCCAAGTACCCCCGGCATACGAACATCTACGTTTTCGGCTCCCTTGCTAATCACAATAGTAATTTCCGATTCCATTCCGGCAACGGAATCTCCCTCCGGCGACTGTGAAATAATAATACCTTTTCCATATTCTGTGGAGTATTCATCCGTTTTATTAACGCGAAAGCCTTCGTTTGTTAATTTGGCAGTTCCTTCCGCCTCAGAAAGTCCAACAACGTCTGGTACTTTCATACCTTCCGCACCGGCACTTACCGTCAGAATAATCGTTGTATTCTTAATAATCTTATCATTTGCCAATACTTCCTGGCCATCTTCCAATGCCGCAGAGATAACAATGTCCTTTGCATAATCGGTTGACTCTGTGGAGTATTCATCCGTTTTATTAACGCGAAAGCCTTCGTTTGTTAATTTGG
>CAYUKO010000016.1:0-25388 GCA_964445375.1 uncultured Roseburia sp. | reverse complement strand
TCTGTGGAGTATTCATCCGTTTTATTAACGCGAAAGCCTTCGTTTGTTAATTTGGCAGTTCCTTCCGCCTCAGAAAGTCCAACAACGTCTGGTACTTTCATACCTTCCGCACCGGCACTTACCGTCAGAATAATCGTTGTATTCTTAATAATCTTATCATTTGCCAATACTTCCTGGCCATCTTCCAATGCCGCAGAGATAACAATGTCCTTTGCATAATCGGTTGACTCTATATAAGTCGTCTTACATCCAAGGTTCACACTTTGTAATGCTTCTTTCACTTCCTTAATGTCTACACCTGCGAATTCCGGCATAACAGCACGCTCAACCGACTCCTGCTGAGTACTATTATTTCCTGGTGTCTGCGCTGCTGAGAAGATTCCCATTCCCTTTGCGACAAAATACAATAAGATACACCCAATAATAACAGCAGCAATCACAGTAAGTATGGTAGTAATGCTCTCTACCTTTGGATTATAATCATATTCATCCTGATCACTTGTATAATCCATATCATCTTCATAATCAAGATTTCGAAGATTCTTTCTATTTACTGTACTATTATCCAGCTTCTGATAAGTAGTATATTCCTTCTTCTTGGGTACATTCCCTTTTCTTTTTGCATTTTTTACAGGTTTGGAATGATTTCCAGAATGTGTTGTCTTCTTTCCTGTTTTCTTATTATTCGTATTTCCGGTTGTACTTGCTGTTTTCTTCTTTGGAATATCCTGTAAATCTTCTTCCGTAGCATACTGCTCCTTACGAACCGGCTTTTCTTCTTTTGAAAGCATTGGCTGTACCGGCTGCATCTCCTGTGTATACTGCGTCTCGACATTATCTACATTCCTGTTGTTCAATCTCACTTCTGGAACTACTCTTGTCTTTCCAGCTTCTTCCACATTATCCATCTTTACAAAATCTTCGTCAGGGTTAATTAAAGAACGCTTTAAATCCTTAATCATCTCACCCATACTCTGATATCTGCGATCCGGACTCTTCTGAGTACATTTTAATACTATCTTCTCTACACTGACAGGAATCTCCGGTACAAATTCCTTTGGTGACGGCATTTCATCCTGAATATGTTTGATAGCAATGGAAACCGTAGTATCTCCATTAAATGGCACACGTCCCGTGAGCATTTCAAAGAAGGTAATTCCCATAGAATAGATATCACTCTTTTCATCTGAGAATCCTCCTCTTGCCTGTTCTGGAGAAGTATAATGTACAGACCCCATAACATTTGAGGTTATTGTATTACTTGAAGCTGCCTTCGCAATTCCAAAGTCTGTAACCTTTACCTTACCTTCTCTGGAAATGATAATGTTCTGTGGCTTAATATCTCTATGAATAATATGATTGTTATGTGCTGCTTCAATTCCCATTGCTACCTGAATCGCAATACTGATTGCCTCTTTTGTGGTCAGCCTTACCTTTTTCTCAATATATTTCTTAAGTGTAATTCCTTCCACAAGCTCCATAACAATATAATGAATGCCATTTTCTTCTCCAACATCATATACATTTACGATATTTGGATGCATCAGCCCGGCTGCTGCCTGCGCTTCTACTCTAAACTTTGATACAAAATTCTTATTTTCTGAGAACTCCTGCTTCAAAACCTTAATCGCAACAAATCGATTGAGTTTTTGATCCTTTGCCTTATATACATCTGACATTCCGCCCGTACCAATCTTATCAAGGATTTCGTAACGGTCGCCTATCAGCATTCCTAATTTAATCATTCACGACCTCCAAACGGTTCTACCAGAACCACTGCTATATTATCACGTCCACCATTTTCATTTGCTGCAACAATCAAAGCTCTTGCCGCCGCTTCTACATCTTTGTTGCTTTCAATGATATGGTGTATCTCGTCATCTTTAAGCATATTCGTCAAACCATCTGTACATAGCAGAATTTTATCTTCTTTTTCCAGCCTGACCTCAAAAAAATCCGCAAGTACTAATTCCTTAACCCCTATTGCTCTCGTTATAATGTTCTTATCCGGGTGTGTTCTTGCGGCTTCTCTGTCAATGCCTCCCATGGTAACCATCTCTTCCACCAGCGAATGATCCTTTGTAATCTGCCTGATTTCATCATTTACAACATACATTCTACTGTCTCCAATATTGGCTACCGTTACTACTCCATCCTTAATGGTTGCAACTACCAGCGTAGTCCCCATACCACTTAAGCTGCTGTTTTCTCTGGATTTTTCATATATGTAAGCATTCGCCCTATAAATGGCTTCCTGTATAATTTCTTCCATATCCTGCTCATTGGGCAGTTCTTCTATCGTTTCAACGACCTTCTCTACGGTATGTTTCGAAGCATAATCTCCTGCATTATGCCCTCCCATTCCGTCAGCTACGATAAAAAGATTGGATAAACTGCCAACCGTTTTATCCGAAGTATAGATATAATCTTCATTCAGTTCTCGTCTTTTACCTACATCCGTTATTGCAAATGACTTCAACTGGTTTTCCTCCAATCCTTTTAATCTGTGCTCTTTTGGGCTGAGACTCTTCTTCGGAGCTGTCCACATGCTCCATCGATATCTCTTCCCATCTCTCTACGTATTGTAACATTAATGTGCTTTTTTTCAAGTTTATTTTGAAAATTCAATATATCTCTACGTTCTGATTCGATATAATCTCTCTCCTTAATCGGATTTACCGGAATCAGATTAATGTGGCAATTCAAGTCCTCTACCAGTCCACAAAGATTCTCTGCATCCTCATTGGTATCATTCACACCGCCTACCAGACTGTATTCAAAGGTAATTCGTCTTCCTGTCTGCTCAAAATAATAACGGCAGGCATCGATTACCTCATGAATGTCATATTTTCTGGCAATCGGCATAAGTTCTGCTCTCTTCTCCTGTGTGGAACCATGCAGGGACAAAGCAAGCGTAATCTGAAGCTTTTCATCTGCCAGACGACGCATATTCTCAACAATACCACAAGTAGATACGGTTATATTTCTCTGGCTGATATGTAAACCATTCTCATCCGAAAGCATTCTTATAAACTGCAATAAGTTATCATAATTGTCAAGCGGTTCTCCGGTTCCCATAACAACGACATTGGATACTCTTTCTCCTGTCGCTCTGGAAATGGCATATATCTGATCTAACATCTCCCCTGGCAAAAGAGAACGCTCTAATCCGTCCAGCGTGGACGCACAGAAACGGCAGCCCATTCGACAGCCAACCTGGGAAGAAATACAGACAGAATTGCCATGATGATACTTCATCCATACACTTTCCACATAATTTCCATCTACAAGCTCAAATAAAAATTTCTTCGTTCCATCAATCGCCGAGGTCTGTACCATAACTTCTTTTACAGAAGTATAGGTAAAATGCTCCTGACACTTGGCAACAAGACTTTTGGGAATGTTTGTCATTTCCTCATAGTTTCTTGCAAGCTTTACATGCATCCATTCATAGAGCTGTTTTGCACGGAAAGCCTTTTCTCCAAGCGCTTCCATCTCTTCCTTCAATTGTGGTAATGTGAGTGATTTTATATCCTTCATGTTAATGTTCATGCCTTTCCGCAATTCTATTTTCGAAATACACTGATAAAGAAACCGTCCGTGTCATGAACACCAGGCAGAAGCTGTAAATAGCCCTGCTTTGTCGTTTCTGAATGTAATATTTCCGGCAACGTATCATCTAATGACACAGGTGTCATATTGTATTTCTCCTGAAGAAGCTTTACATGTGCTTCATTCTCTTGTTGATTAATCGTACAAGTACTGAATAATAACAATCCATTTGGTTTTACATAAGAAACAGCCTTTTCTAGAATCTGTTCCTGCAATGCAATGATATCTTTTATGGCATCCGGATTCATCTTATACTTGATATCGCGCTTTTTACCAATAACGCCAAGCCCGGAACATGGCACATCTGCGATTACAATATCCGCCTGTTCTACCCAGCTCTCATCCAACACCGTAGCATCCTTGCAGACAGCCCTTACATTCTGTAATTGGCAACGATTAAAGTTCTCCTGCATCAGATCTACTTTATATTTCGAGATATCTCTTGCTTCTACTAAGCCAGTACCTTTTAACTTATCTGCCGCAAGCATACTCTTTCCACCCGGTGCAGCGCAGATATCCAGAATCTTCCTATCTAGCTTAACTCCCAATGCTTCCACAGCAAGCATGGAGCTTACATCCTGAATCACAAAGGCTCCGTCTTCATATCCCGGTAATCTGCTGATATCATCTGTCTTTGCTATACGATATGCATAAGATAAATAAGGGTGCTTTTCCAAGGTTCCACCCTGACTTGTCAATGCTTCTTTTACCGCATCCACTGACTCTTCACGGAATCTTAGTGTTACCGGATGCTCAGCAAGTAAGCCCTTTAACAGTTGCTCTGTCTTGTCCTTTCCAAGCTGTCCGATCCACATCGTTACAATCCACATAGGCATGGAATACGTAACGGAAAGATACTTCTCAAACTCCTTCTCCTTATCCGGATACGGAATCTGTTCTTTGTTTCTTACAATAGTACGCAATACACCGTTCACAAAGCCCTTTAAAGTAGAAAATCCTTTCTTCCCTGCAAGCTTTGCAGCTTCGTTGCATGCCGCAGAATCCGGCACCGCATCCATATAGAGAATCTGATAAACACTCATTCTCATAATGGTACGAATCACCGGCTTCATCTTCTGAACCTTCACCTTAGAGTATTGGTCAATACAATAATCCAGCTCAATCATACGCTCCAAGGTTCCTTCAAAAAGCCTTTTCATAAAAGCCTTTTCCTGCCCGGAAAGGTAATTGTATTTATTTAATACATCACGAATGATGACATGACTGTATTCTGCCGGTCTGTCCTCATGTGATACAGTAACTGCAAGCAGCATATCCATGACAAGCTGACGCAGATTCACCTGTTCCTGTTTCATCCTTAATCATTATCCCTTCTGCCAAATAACATGACAAGACGCAGTAGCTGCAAAATCGCAGATGCCGCTGCTGCCACATAGGTAAGCGCTGCCGCACGTAACACCTTCGCACTCTGGCTCTTTTCCTCTCTTGTAACAACACCATATTCCTCAAGACATACCAGTGCACGTTTTGATGCATTGAATTCTACCGGAAGTGTCACAATCTGGAATAAAACAGCAAGCGCAAATACCCAGATTCCTATCTGTACCAATACCTGATTATAGCCAAAAAGCACACCGAGAAGAATAATGGGAATACCTGCTTTCGAACCGATATTGGCTGCCGGAACAAGCATACTTCTAAAATTTAGAGGAGCATAATTCTCATGATGCTGGATAACATGTCCACATTCATGCGCTGCAACACCAAGAGCCGCAACTGACTGAGAATGATATACAGTATCGGACAGATTAATTACCTTTGTCTTTGGATTATAATGGTCGGTAAGATTACCGCTAACATGACCGATTCTGACATCCGTAATTCCCTTATTTCTTAAGATTAATTCTGCCACCTGCGCTCCTGTCATACCCGACATACTTCTCACTTTGGCGTATTTATTATAAGTAGACTGAACCATAGAGGATGCTATAATCGATAAAATAGCTCCTACAAGTACTAAAAGATAAGTCGGATCATAATAATGGTAATAATATAGCATGACAACTACTCCTTTCTATGCTTCACCCAAAAGCATACCAGCTTTCCATGCGTTACCCAACAGGAATGATTTGGTATCCATTCTCTTCTTGCCCTCAAGCTGAAGCTCTAAGATTCGAAGCACACCATTTCCTGTAGCTACATCGATGGAATCCTTATTCACTCTCACAATGGTTCCCGGTGCTTGCGCACAGGACTCCTCTAATACATCACAATTCCAGAGCTTAAGACTCTTTCCCTCATAGAAAGTATAAGCACTTGGCCATGAATTTAATCCTCTGACGAGTCTTTCGATTGCTGCTGCATCCATACTCCAGTCAATCTTTCCAAGAGACTTCTTCATCATTTTTACATAGCTTGCCTGTGAATCATCCTGCGGAACCGGCGTAATCTCGCCCTTATCGAGTTTTTCAAGTGTCTCTACTATTAAGTTTGCACCAGCTTCTTCCAACTTTACAAATAAAGATTCTGCTGTTTCCTTCTTGTCAATCGGAACAATCACTTTACTCAGAATATCACCGGTATCAATACCTTCGTTCATCTGCTGAATGGTTACACCTGTTTCCGGTTCTCCATCAATGATAACCTGATTGATTGGTGCTGCTCCTCTATATTTTGGCAAAAGAGACGCATGAATATTCACGCAGCCAAGGCGTGGCATCTCTAAAATCTCCTTGGTAAGAATCTGTCCAAATGCTGCTACCACAAAAATATCTGCTTCAAACTTACGAAGTTCTTCTACAGACTCTGCATCCTTTACTTTTACCGGCTGAAATACTGGAATCTCATATTTTACCGCACATTCCTTCACAGGAGGAAACTGCATCTGTCCACTTCTTCCCTTTGGTTTGTCAGGCTGTGTTACGACTGCCGTAACCTCATGTCCTGCCTGAATAATTGCTTCTAATGCACCTACTGCAAAGTCAGGCGTTCCCATAAATACTACTTTCATCTGCCACCTCTTTATTCTTCAAAATCATCGTCTTCATCATAAGGAAGTACATCTACAAGCTCACCTTCTACCTTTTCCGTATAAAGATGTCCGTCAAGATGATCGATTTCATGACAGAATGCTCTTGCAAGAAGCTCTGTTCCTTCTAACTCGATGGTTTCCATATTCTCATCCTGTGCCACAACCTTAACATAGTTTGGTCTTGTAACAATACCAGACTTTCCCGGTAAGCTTAAGCATCCTTCGTTTCCTGTCTGCTCCCCTGATGTCTCCACGATGCGAGGATTGATTAAGAGAATCGGGTCTTCTCCTGTAGTATCGATTACTACAATTCTCTTTAAGATGCCCACCTGTGGTGCAGCAAGACCTACACCGCCTGTCTCATACATTGTTTCAAACATATCATCGATTAAATCCTGAATTCTTGGAGTAACCTCTGTTACCTCCTTGGAAACCTTATTTAATACTGGATCACCAAATTCTCTAATTGTTCTGATAGCCATTTTATCCCTTACCTTTCTTATTTTAAATTATATTTCATATATTTATAACACCTAGTATGCGCTCATTGGATTGAAATCGAACTGTACGGTATCTGCATTCCATTCCTTCTTCGCAATCAACGCTTCCATTTCATCCTTGATTCTGACTAATGTGTCATAATCTCTATGCTTAATATAAATGATATTTCGATAAACATCATTGATTTTACCAATGGATGCTGCTGCCGGTCCTATGACATACGGTCGTTCTGGTGCAAACTGACACTTGATTGCATCGGCAAGCTCCTGAGCATGTGCTGCACCAGTCAGCTCATCATTAGATAATACCAGAATTGCCATCATGTTTGCAACAGGTGGATACATCATCAGATCACGATAGGATATTTCTTCTTCATAAAAGCCTTCAAAATCCTGATTGGCTGCATGCACTACCGCATAATGCTCCGGCTGATAGGTCTGAATGACAACCTCTCCCGGAAGTGAACTTCTTCCTGCCCTTCCTGCTGCCTGTGTCAAAAGCTGGAAGGTTCTCTCTGCCGCCCTGTAATCGCCTACATGCAGTGACATATCTGCGGCAATCACGCCGACAAGTGTTACTTTCGGAAAATCATGTCCCTTTACAATCATCTGCGTTCCCACTAAGATATCTGCCTCTTCATTGGCAAACTGGGAAAGAATCTTCTCATAGCTGTCCTTACTCTTCGTTGTATCTGCATCCATACGAAGTACCCTTGCCTGTGGAAATTCCTTACGCAGCATTTCTTCGATTTGCTGGGTTCCTGCACGAAATCCCAGAATATATTTCGAACCGCATTGCGGACATTTGGTAACCTGTGGCATTTCAAATCCACAATAATGACACACAAGCTTACCATTTCGATGCTCCGAAAGCGAAACATCACAATGTGGGCACTTCATAACGTGTCCACATGCCCTGCATGACACAAAGCCTGCAAAACCTCGTCTGTTCAGAAACAGCATACTCTGCTGTCCTTTTTCCAATCTATCCTGAAGCAATTCCTTTAGCTTCCTACTGAAAATAGAGCGATTGCCCTGCTTTAATTCTTCTCGTAAATCAACAATATGCACCGCCGGAAGCTCTCCTCCCGCCAGTCTGTTGTCGAGTGTAAAAAGCTTTATTTTTTGTTCCTTTGCCTGATAATATGCCTCAAGTGACGGTGTCGCAGACCCAAGCAAAAGGCTTGCTGATTTCATACGACAGATTTCCTGTGCAACTTCTCTTGCATGATATTTCGGCATGGTTTCACTTTTATAGCTTGCCTCATGCTCTTCATCGATAATAATCAGACCAAGTCTGTCAAATGGTGTAAACAGCGCAGAACGAGGTCCTATCATAATATCGATTCCACCCTTGGAAGCTCGTTCAAACTGGTCGGAACGTTCTCCCGGTGACAGCTTGGAATTCATAACCGATACCCTGTCGCCAAATCTCTGATAGAATCTTAACAAAGTCTGATACGTCAAGGCAATCTCAGGAATCAATACGATTGCCTGCTTTCCCTCTGCAATCATCTGCTTGATTAATTCCATATAGACTTCCGTCTTACCGCTTCCCGTAACACCACGAAGCAGGTACGTGTCTGTGATTCCCTGTCTGAATTCTCCTATGACCGCATCCACAATTGCCTGCTGTTCTCTTGAGAGCTGCTTTCTACCACCAGTATTCCAATGATTGGACGCAGTATCCGGCAAGGCATTTCGATAAACATTTTCCTCTGTAACCTTAATCAGACCAGCCTGTTCCAAAGAGCGGATGGTTGCCGTTGTCACATTGAGCTTTCCTGTCACCAATAACTGGGGAAGCGTGGATTGACCGGCTAACTCACGCATTAATCGTGCCTTGGCATTCTGATGCTTTTTCTCAAACTCCTCGCTTTTTGCAAAAGCAGTATCGGAATCCACCAGACAGCAAATGGTTTTCTTTACGACCTGTTTCATTTTCTGCTTTACCGGTAAAACCGTCTTTAATGCAGAAATCATCGTAGAACCATAATGCTCTTTCATCCACCATGCAAGCTTAATGGAATCTGCCTGTGCGCTGACTCCGCCCTTAACAACAGAATCTACATATTTTATTTTGGATATCTCATATTCCGGCGTATCCGTCAGTTCCATCACATAGCCCTTAATCAGCTTATTTCCTCTTCCAAAAGGAATCATCACTGACATTCCGACTTCCAACTGCCCCATGAGAGCATCCGGCACACGGTATTGAAAAGGACGGTCAACCTTCTCATGCGATATATCTACAATAATATTAGCAAATATGCCCTTCATCCTTTAGTTAACTCTAAGCTCCTCCAATATTTCCTGAATCAGGACTCTTTCATCCATCGGATGCTTTACACCCTTGATCTCCTGATAATCCTCATGTCCTTTTCCTGCAAGGACAATAATATCGCCATCTTCACCATGCGTTATTGCATAGCGGATTGCTTCTTTTCTGTCACAGATTTCCACATAGCTTCCGCTTGTTTTATCAATTCCTGTCTTGATATCATTAATAATATCCTGTGGCTCTTCAAATCTTGGATTATCTGATGTAATAATGGTAAGGTCAGCAAGCTTTCCACTTACCTCACCCATTTCATAACGTCTAAGCTTGGAACGGTTTCCACCACAGCCAAACAGACATACTAATCGATTGGGCTGATATTCCTTGAGGGTTGTCAAGAGACTTTCCAATGCCATAGCATTATGGGCATAATCAATCATCAAGGTAAAGTTATCTGCCACCTTCACCATTTCGATTCTTCCCTTAACCTTTGCATTCAGTAATGCTTTCTTAATATCCTCTTCCTTTACCCCAAAGTGTCTGCATATTGCAAGGGCTGTCAATGCATTGTAAGCACTGAACTTACCTGGTAAATCCGCTACTACTTCCATATTTAGTAAACCGGATACCTTAAAATCAATACCAAGATAGCCTGCACCCGTTACAAGCTGCAAATCACTGGCACGCAAATCTGCCTCTTCGCTAAATCCGTAAGTTTCAAGCTGACAGGTATGACCGTCTAAAACCGTTTTCCAATGCTTATCATCACAGTTCACGATTCCTACCTTACACTGTTTAAACAGCAATCCCTTACATGCCATATATTCTTCAAAAGATGCATGCTCATTTGGTCCGATATGATCCGGCTCCATATTGGTGAAAATTCCATAATCAAAGACAAAGCCCTGTGTTCTGTGCATCATAAGTCCCTGCGAAGAAACCTCCATAACAACCGTATCACATCCTGCATCCTTCATCTGCTTAAAATACTGCTGTAACATCAAGGATTCCGGTGTTGTATTACTTGCCGGAATACATTTATCTCCAATAATGGTTTCGATGGTTCCCACAAGTCCTACCTTATGTCCTGCATTTTCCAATATATTTTTTACCAGATAGGTTGTTGTGGTCTTACCTTTTGTCCCTGTAATACCTATAATCTTCATATCATCAGCCGGATTTCCATAATAAGCTGCTGAAATAAATGCCATCGCATATCTGGTATCCTTTACTCGAATCAGGGTAACATCCGCATCCTCTGGTGTCTCTACATCCTTACTAATCACAAGCACACCAGCTCCTGCCTTTATCACATCAGCTGCTATGGTATGCGCATCAAAGTTTGCTCCCTCTATGCATAGAAAAAGACAGTCCTTCGTAACTTTTCTGGAATCATTTACGATTTCAGATACTTCTACGTCAACACTGCCCTTGATACATTCATACTCAAGTCCTTTTAATAAATCACTACATTTTACCATATCGCATGCTCCATTCTCCAACCAGTTGGTTAATGATATTATATTGAACCCTACCCTAAAGAATACCATATACCACTTTTATTTTCAAGGAGCACAAAAATGGGTCACTATGTGTGTACACAACACAAAAGACCCGGCATATACCGAGTCTTTTGCTATATTTCTTATGAGGGGGGAGATAGTGAGTGTTTCAACTATCTGTAGATTACTATACCTTTAAAATGTGTCGAAAATGTGTAGGATTCATAAAATAAAACTTATTTTTCTAAAGAAAGAATAAACTCACTCCCAAAATCTGGTTACTGATAATGCTTCATGACCATCTGAACCGTCACCTTACCTCTGAATTCATTGATATCAGGATAATAGGCTACTGACATCTGAATATCATGGCAGCTTCCATAGTACAGACTGTCCACACTTTCTTCTCCAAACTTCTTCCTCATATAGGAATTTAATGCTTCGATATCTCCAAAATAAATCATTTCATATATTTTTCCAGCCTCATCAGCCACAGTATACTTTCCTACATTCTGGTTCTGTCCAAGGATTTTTCCTTTGCGAAAGCTTACCTGTTTTTGTGCAAATAAAGGCTTTGGATTGCCATTTCCAAAAGGCTCCAACTGTTCCAGTTCTTCGATAAAGCTAAGGCTTGCATATTCCATCGGCATCGGTACATCGATTAATACTTTCTCTTCAAAGTCCTCCGGTTCCAACGTACAATTATCATTTAGTGTCTTTCTAAGCGCATCCACATTTTCCTCCGGCAGAGACAAACCTGCTGCCAGCTTATGTCCACCATATTTCGTGAACAACTCTTTGCATTTTGTCATTTCATCATACATATGAAAGGCTTCTATAGAGCGCCCGGAGCCTTTTACTCCTTCCTCGCCATTGGTCAGTACAAAGGCCGGCTTTCCGTACTTTTCACGGATTCTTCCAGCTATAATTCCTGCCAGACTCTCATGAACATTCGGTAGATAAATGACTAGCACTTTGTCCTTGTCATAACCATTTTCCTCGACCTGGGCAATTGCCTGCTCCACACCATCCAATGTCAGCTCTTTACGGCTGTCATTCATCTCCTTTAGGTTTCCTGCAAGAGTAGCCGCAGTTGCCCTGTCCTTTGCCTGGAACAACTCCAGCGCACTTACCGCAGTATCAAGGCGTCCTGTTGCATTTAAGCATGGGCCAAGAATAAAGCCTATGGTATATGGCTTTATATTCTGCGGTTCTGTTCCTGTCGCATCCATAAGAGCCTTTAGTCCGATATTGCGAGTCGTTTTCATCAGCTCGAGTCCTGTTTTTACAATAATACGATTCTCGTCCTTAAGCTCCATGACATCACCTATGGTTGCAAACGCTGCAAATTCCATCAGTTCCAAACCAAACTCCGATTTCATGACCGCTTTCCATTCGGTATGCTGCATCTTTGCAACAAGAGCAAGAACCAGTTTATACGCCACAACTGCTCCGCAGATTTCAGGAAAAGGATAGCCGCAGTCTTCCTGCTTAGGGTCTACAACTGCTGCCGCCTGTGGAATCAGATAATGTCTCTCTCCATCTGTTTCCTCATAAGGCACTTCATGATGATCGGTGATTACTACGGTCATTCCAAGAGAATTCGCATAAGCAATCTGCGATAAAGCGGCAATACCATTATCACAGGTCAGAATCGTATCAGCACCTGAATCATACGCTTCTTGAATCAGGTTCTCATTCAATCCATATCCGTCCTTCATGCGATGTGGTATCGCCGTATCCACATGTGCCCCACAATAGGACAAGCCTTTGTATAAAATATAGGTGGAACACACCCCATCGATATCATAATCCCCGATAATTCGAATTTTCTTCCCTTCTGTTATCTTCTTTACCAGAATATCTGTTGCCTTATCCATATCCTTTAATAACTCAGGTGCATAAAGATCATCCATCGTTCCATGTAAGAACTTTTGCATCTCTCCTTCGGTAATCACATCTCTGTTACGGATAATCCTTGCAAGCACAGGACTAATGCGAAATGTTTCCGAAAGTTTTTGAAAATCAGCCCTTTTGGCTGCTACCATCCACTTACTCATAGGCAAACTCCACAATAGCATATGGATTCATTTCCATATTATTTAACTGTACCTGTATTCTTCCTTCCTGTTTATAAATCGCAGGAACGATGGTGTCTCCCAGATAGGCTGCTGTTTTATATTCCACACGCATCTGGGTTACTTTGGCGTGCTGGGGCAGATATGCATAAGCAAGATTAATGTATTCTGAATTATTCAGATGCTGGTTCGAATCAATCTGTGCGCGGTAAACGATATGTTCCTGTCCCTTTTCTCCTTCACCCTCTATGCTAATCCTTCTTGGTGCATAATCCATTTCCAGCTTTTCTCCTAAGGGATAACCTGCAAGAATCTCTTCATCCGGGCGAAATGGCTTCATTTGTTCAAAATGAATCAAAGTCCAGATTGACGCTGCCTTCACGATACAGTTTCCTGCTTCATCCTCCATCCAGAAATTACGATATCCTATAAACCCTTTGAACTCATATGGAACGGTATAAATCTTTATCGATTCATTTAATATGGGAAGTCTTTCTATTTCAATCTGCCAGGAACTAAGTACCCAGGCAAGCTTTCTTTCTGTCAGATAATGAATATTGATACTTCCATTTTCCGCATCAAAAATACAGGTGTCCTGAAAATACTTCGCTAATGCCGAAAGGGTAAGTGTAAGTTTATCATCTACTTCACTGTATCTTACTTTTGTTTCAAATGTGTACATTCTGATTTCCTCTCTCTTTCTGTTTATAGCAGGTACATTCTGATGATACCATAAAGTAACAAATGTACCGGATATATCAGATAAAATATATATTTCAGCGGTAATCCTCTTTTTCCATTATAGAAATGAATCGGAATAAACGCTAACGGTGCTGTTATTTCATAAGAAAAAGCAATTGCTCCAATCACATCTCTATACCATGCATCTTTATTTCTTAAGTAATAAAACAGGACAATAAACAGCACTCCCAGATAATGATAATCGACCTCAAGAATCTGTGCAAGTCCTGCGCCAACTGCAATGCATACCATTCTTGCAAACATGTCTTTTATCTCATTTCCCTTTAATCGTTCCAGCACATACAAGGTACATAATCCCAGCACCAGTGTAAAATAAACATTCTGATTCTGTGGATACCAGATTTCTCCATGAATTGCCATATCAAAAGGAATCTCCGAGATACAGGCAAAAAGCAGACATCTTCCTATATATTTTTTCACATTCCTTGTATGAGTGAATCCTTCTACCAGCAAAAAACAATAAATAGGAAATGCGATTCTTCCTATATATCTTAATATTCTATATATCTCATAATTATGCTGTCCCATCTGCCAATAAACTGCGATTGCAAAATGATCGACCAACATAGAGATCACAGCAATCCATTTTAGAGTTGATGCCGGTAAGCCTTTTTTCATTTTCCCGATTCCTTCCTGTTTACCTTTCTACATATAGAAAAGGCTGCAACCTTTTTCAAGCTGCAGCCTTCCTCTTAAGCCTTTGATGACTTCTTAATCTTTGTTCTTAACACATACCAAAGAGCACCTGTGATACATACGGATGAATAAGTACCACATACAATACCAACCATTAATGGTAACGCAAATTCACGAATAGATGATACACCTAAAACGAACAGCGCGGCAACCATAATAAAGGTTGTTAATGAAGTAAAGATACTTCTTGAAAGAGTCTGACTGATACTCTTATTTACCAGTTCTTCTAATGAATCCTTCTTACCCATAACTTCCAGATTCTCTCTGATTCTATCGAAGATAACAATTGTTGCATTAATGGAGTAACCAACAATTGTCAACATACATGCAATGAAGGTACTACCTACTGATACCTTTGCTGCTGCATAGAATGTGAGTACTACCAATACGTCATGAATCAATGCTGCAACTGCACTGGTAGCAAATCTGATATCTTTAAATCGGAACCAGATATATAACAACATACAAACTGCTGCAATAACAACTGCGATAACTGCATCATTCTTCATTTCTGAACTGATGGTAGAACTAATGGTTTCTGCTGTAATCAGTTCATCATTCACGTCAAAGTTAGCGACCAGTGCATCTGTCAGAGCCTGACGTTCTTCTATTTCAAGACTTCTTGTCTTAAAGATTACCTGATTGGTTCCGGCAACCTTCTGAACCTGAACATTTGCATCACCTGTAATTTCTTCAAATACAGGAACTACGTTTGCGTCAATATCTTCAAGCGGCATATCTTCATTAAAGGTTACGTTCGTAGATGTACCACCAACGAAGTCAAGACTGTAGTTCAAAGCCTTTCCTGTTGTTGCACTGTTTACTCCTAAGAATACGAAACCTGCCACAATCATTGCAATGGAAATTCCAAAGAATACCTTTCTCTTTCCAAGGAAATTGATACTCTTAGACTCCTTGGCAACACCATAGAACTTCACATCTTTGAGTCCAATTGCATATAATGCCCTTAAAATCCATCTGGTAACAAATAATGCCGTAAACATAGAAAGCACAATACCTAATGCCAATGTCTGGGCAAATCCCTTAACCGTACCGGAACCCTTAAGCCCCAGAACCAAAGCTGCAATCAAGGTAGTAACATTACCGTCAACGATTGCTGACATCGCTTTCTTAAATCCTACATCAATAGCAGATCTTACCGTCTTACCAGTTGCAAGTTCTTCAAGAATACGCGCAAAAATAATAACGTTTGCGTCAACTGCCATACCAATTGCAAGGATAACACCCGCAATACCCGGAAGTGTAAGTGTAATCTCAAACATATTAATGCAGAGTACTGTAAGTATAGTATAAATAATCAATGCAATGGAAGATGCAAGACCTGGTATATAATATACTGCAATCATAAAGATAACAATCAGTACCAGACCGATTGCTCCTGCAAGAAGACTTGTCTTGATTGCTTTTGAACCAAGCTGTGCACCAACAACATTCGATCTAAGTTCTTCAAGCTCTAACTTCAAACCACCAATTCGAATCTGGCTGGCTAACTTTTCTGCATCTTCATAGCTATTCATACCTGTAATCTGAGCCTGACCTTCTGTAATAACAGACTGAACGGTAGGTACACTGATAAAGTCTCCATCATAGTAAATACCAATGGTATTACCTAAAGCCTTAGCGGTTGCATCTGCAAAAGCCTTCGTACCTTCCTCTGTAAATGTAAGTGCTACTACAAACTGACTGTTGCCCATGCTGTCCTTTGCAGAACCACCCTGCGCAGAATCAACATCTGTACCGCTTAATACAATACTTCCGTCTGCCTGTAACTCTTCAATTGTCTTATTTAAAGCAAAACCGGTTGCGCCTTCACCTGTATAGGAATAATTTGCATTTCCCTCAGAATCTACCGGTGCTATAAAATATAATGCGCCAGGCTTTCCTAAGTCTGCAAGAATCGCATCCGCATCTGATACACCCGGAATCTCAATGTTGATTCGGTCTGTACCCTCACGATATACCTGCGCTTCTGTACTATATGTCTCAACACGTTTCTGTAACTTATAAACCGTATCACTCATATCTTCGTCAGATGGTTCTTCATCTCCCACAACCTGATATGTGATACTTACACCACCAGCAAGATCAAGTCCGAGCTTAATCTGTGATGCTGCACCTGCCTTTTCTGAACCAATACCCCAGATTGCCACATAACCCAGAGCAAGAGTTACAAGCAATGTTATTACCAGGGTTAAAATACCTTTGCTCTTTTTCATTATTTATATCTCCTTTGTTTCTCCAGCCCTTATTCATTTTCCTCCGCTAAGGCTGCTTTTATCATGATTGCACATTCGACACGTTTTCTCTGTAACTCACACCCCAGATCATATGCATCATGGATACTTCCATGGAAATTGTAAGAGTTCGCTGCACATCCTCCACTGCAGTAGAACTTTGCAAAACAATTCTTGCATTTTTCTTTTGAATATACATTACATGACTTGAATTCATCGCGGATCTTTGTATTAACAATACCGGTGTCCACATTACCCATCAGGAATTCTTCCTGACCTACAAACTGGTGGCATGGATAGAAGTCACCCCAAGGTGTTACCGCCAGATACTCGGTTCCTGAGCCACAGCCTGATAAACGCTTGTATACACAAGGTCCACCCTGTAAATCTATCATAAAGTGGAAGAAATTCACGCCTTTTCCTTCCTTGTGGCGCTTAATCAATTCCACTGCCAGCTTGTCATATTCCTGTAAAATTGTTGAAATATCTTCTTCCTTCAAGGCATAATCTTCTGTTTCCGGTGCAACTACCGGTTCCACAGAAATCTGCTTAAATCCTAAATCTGCCAAATGACACACATCAGCTGCAAAATCAAGATTATGATGTGTAAACGTACCTCTTACATAATAATCCATCTGATTTCTGCTCTCAGCAACCTTCTGGAACTTCGGTACGATTCCGTCATAGCTTCCCTGACCACCTCTGAATGGTCTCATGTAATCATGTACTTCTTTTCTTCCATCGATACTCAGTACGATATTGGCCATTTCTTTATTGGCAAACTCAAGAATATCATCATTTAAAAGTACACCATTGGTGGTTAAGGTAAAACGGAACTTCTTATGATATGGCTCCTCAAGGCTTCTTCCGTATGCTACCAGATCCTTTACAACCTGCCAGTTCATCAATGGTTCTCCACCAAAGAAGTCAACTTCCAGATTCACACGGCTTCCTGAATTGGCAACCAGAAAATCTAACGCCTTCTTACCAACCTCAAAGCTCATCATAGCTCTTCTGCCATGATACTCGCCTTCTTCTGCAAAACAGTACTTACATGCAAGATTGCAATCATGCGCAATATGTAAGCATAACGCCTTCACTACTGTTTCCCTATTCTTAAATGCATCGATGCTCTTCTCATAAATATCCTCTGTAAATAGCATCTGTGCATCCTTTAATTCAAAAATCTCCTCGATTGCTTCTGCAAGGACTTCTTTCTCAAACTGTCCCGCTGCAAGCAGTTTCTCTGTAACTGCTGCCTTATCCTCTTCTTCCATATGGTTCTCAACCATGCTTGCAATCAAATCATATACAACGTCATCCACAACGTGAACGGAACCGCTGTTCACATCAAGCACAATATTAAAACCATTATTTTTATATTGATGTATCAAAATAATTCTTTCCTTTCGCGTAAATCTCACACTACCTAATCACACACTACGAACAATAAGCAGCGATTCTGAATCGCTGCTTATTTTAATCTTATATTGCGGTAAACTTATAGCTTATTTAACCTGTTCGCAACTCTGATTTCCAACTGTGCAGGATGTCTTGCAAGCTGACTGGCAGGATGTCTGGCATTCTCCACAACCACCCTTTTTCATAGATTCCTTGTAATCTCTTGTGGTTAATGTTTTGATATGTTTCATAACAAAAGCCTCCTAACGTTATTTAAGTCTAAATGACCTATTTTCATACTTTATGTAGTATAGCATATTATTTTGAATGGGAAAAGTACTTTTCTAATATTTTTCTATTCTATCCCAGCATTCCTCCCAGCATTCCGCTTCCTACGCAAATCGCCAATGTGGTTATACAGGAGTTTGATAAAACCGCAAAATCTGGCTCTAACGCCATAGAAACTGCGCATATAATAAGAAAATATGCTGCTCCTGCCCCCATTCCCCACATAAAGCGCCTGCTCTTTGCTCCCTTCGAGAAAAACAGTCCTGCAAGCATGGATGACACAACATAGATAACAATAATGCCTATCTCCACTATATTTTCACCAAGCTGTAACTTGTACAGCAATCCGGCAAGAATCACCAGCATAATACCCGTTACCACATATGATGCCATCAGACATTTCAATAATGCAATCGCCCTTTCATACCTTACCATTTCCTAATCCTCCCTAAAATTTATTTTTTCTTTATTGTTTTCTACCTGTAACACTGATATAATTTATGCGTATATTTTAAAATTATAACTTTATTTAAGGAGGGATTTCATCTTGGATACCGCTGGTGTCATACAACTTTGTATTCTTGTAGTTTTAATCTTTTTTTCGGCATTTTTCTCATCTGCTGAAACAGCACTGACCACGCTTAGTCTGGTTAAGGTGCGTACTATGGTAGAAGAAAACCCTGCCAAACGTGTTCTAACACTTCAAAAGGTACTGGACAAAAAAAGTAAATTAATCAGTGCCATTCTAATCGGTAATAATATCGTTAATATCAGTGCTTCCTCACTCACGACTTCTTTGGTGATTCGTGTATTTGGTAATGCAGCTGTTGGTATTGCAACCGGTATTCTTACACTTCTCATTCTTTTGTTTGGAGAGATTGTTCCGAAAACATGGGCTATGTATAATAACGAAAAACTAGCTCTTATTTATTCCCCGATTATTTATGCATTAATGCAGATACTAACTCCTGTTATTTTTATCGTTGATATTATATCCGGGGCTTTACTTCGACTTCTACACATCGACCCTAACAAAAAGACTACCATGACAGAATCCGAGCTTAAGACCTATGTTGATGTTAGCCACGAGGACGGTGTTATCGAGCAGGAAGAGAAGAAATTAATCTACAATGTATTTGATTTTAGCGATTCGGTTGCAAAAGATATCATGATTCCAAGAATTGATATGACCACCATTGATGTGGAAGCTTCTTATCAAGAATTATTGAATCTTTTTCAGGAATCCATGTATACCAGAATTCCGGTTTACGAAGGCGAAAGCGATAATATTATTGGTATTATTAACGTAAAAGACTTCTTACTTGTTCCTGATAAAAACGAATTCAAGATTCGTGACATTATGCGTGAAGCATATTATACCTATGAATTCAAGAAAACGGCTGACTTATTATTGGAAATGCGTAATATTACTACAAATGTTGCCCTTGTTCTCAACGAATATGGTGCAACGGTCGGTATGATTACTCTGGAAGATTTATTAGAAGAAATTGTTGGTGAAATTCGTGATGAGTACGATGCTGACGAAGAAGACCTCATCAAGAAAATCTCTGACAACGAATATCTGGTTGATGCAAGCATGAAGCTTGATGATATCAATGACGCTCTTGAAACCACCTTCAATTCAGAAGATTTCGATTCTATCGGTGGTATTATGATTGAGTTGCTTGATCGTTTTCCTACTGATAACGAACAGGTTGTCACAGAAGATGGCACTACTCTGATTGCTAAAGAAGTGATACAGAATCGTATTGAAAAGGTTCTTATCATACTTCCTGAAAAAACAGAATCAGAAGAAGACACGGAACCTTCTGATTTATCTGTTGCCGAAATACATACAGAAGCATAATAAAAAGTGGAATCCCTTCTTAATGGGGTTCCACTTTTTTATTGTCCTTATAATTCAGAATAGAACTTATATGTTGTCATAATCTCTTCCGGAACATTTGCTGACTCCTTCTGAATTGCTCTTATTCTAAGGTCAAATTCCTGTTTCTTCTTCTGACAGTTTCTGCCATGTCTTGCCATCGCAACCTCATATGGCCTCTGCACTCCCAGTTTTTCTCTTAACTTCTTCTCAAACGGACAATATGTTGCAAGAATCTCTCTTGCTACCTTGTTCATCTTCATAGAACCATTCGATTCACTCTTAACCCAGAACTCATAATCAATCAGGAAGATTTCTCTTGAATTATTTCTTGCCTTCTGAATCTGGAGCTTCACTTTCTCTCTTGCTTCATCAGACAATTCACGATTCTTACGATAGAACTGGATATAGTCCATATATTCCGAAGTTAATGATTTTACCTTTACATCATTCCACTGCATACCCTGAATACATCTGCATAACTCCCAACGGAATCTTCCAAACATCTTAACCATCATATCATCTACATTGGTATTGGAAAGAATCGGGAACGCAAATCTTCCTGGTGTAGCCTTATTCTTACCACCAACTTCCTGCCACATAGCTGCATTAATACCATATAACGGGAATAGAATAATATCAGGATAAATATTCTGCATCGTTGACTCATGATTAATTTTAAGAGCGGTATTGGTATACAATACTTCTCGATAAAAAACAGAATAATCAATCTGCATCAGTTTCTGTACACTCTGATTGATCATTTTCTTAGTAACCAGTATCTTATCCAGATTACCAAAGATTGCTTCTTTATACAGAATCGGCATATACGTAGTTGGCTGTCCATACAAGGTTCTGCTGTTGCTCTTTTGCATGTTCATAACCTCGTATTCTACACGTTTTACCATATCGTTGGTCAACGCCTTCTGCTCCGCCTCTGTAATATCTCCCATCTTCTTCAAAGAACGAAGATTCTCAAAGTAATCTTCATCAAATTCACTCTTAGAAGGTTCTCTCTTGCCGTCGTGAATCATATTAAGCCATTCTACCATGGTAAAGACATTACATGGTCCTTCATTTTCTTCTGACTCAATACTACATAAGAATTCCAGATGCTCCTGCTCTAACAAACGCTCATCCAACATACCAAAGTTCAGAAACAGCTCTACTGCCTTTGGCATAACGGTAAGCCCCTGTCTTGCCTTTAGGTAACAATCATAGTATAACTGAAATACGATAGGTGTAATTGTCTTCTTAGCTTTCTTTACATCATCTTCAATGGATAATCTATCCGGCGCCTTTACCAGATAATCCACGTTCGTACGAAGCTTCTGAGCCGTTTCCTCATCCAAAGCAGCATACTCTATGACTTGGTTCATAGAATTCTTCAGAGACAGAACATCTCGCTTCATTGCTGCATCCTTCTCTTCCTGAGACTTCTTCTCACTCTCTGTCATTTCCTTGGAAACAACATCCTCGATTCTCTTTTCCATGAGAGAAAAGTCTATTTCAGGAATATTCTGGCACTGCTTTTGCAATTCACCATGCTGGAACTGCACTTCCTTCAAAATGTTCGTAAGCAGTCCCTTCATCTCTCGTGGAACATCTCCCTTTCTTCGCATTTCTGTTCCCTGAACACACGTATATTCAAACAGATTATGATTCGGCCTCATTCCAACAAGCTCGAGCAGCTCTTTGATATAATCAATCATGGCATTACAATCACCATAAAAAGAATCTACCATATGAATAATCTCTGTCACCTGATACATAACCATATCTTCACTATATGAAAAATACTGTTTATTAACAGCTAACGGAATCTTTGCAGCCTCTTCATAATAGGTTAATCTGTCTTCATTCTCCTCAAGCATCTTATCATAAGGCTGAATTTCTTCCATTTCCTGCAAAGCAATCGCCTGAACTCCCATTGCCTGACACAGATTACAATACTGTCGATAACTTTCCTGGGCAAACTGATATAATCGATACACTCTGTTATATAAGTCCTGTCTGATTCTTGCAAGACTTGTTATGTACTTAAACTGGGAAGAAATCATAATGGCACGATAATCAACATTTCTTGCCACAATATTATGCAATGAATCCTCTCCTGATACAGGAAGCGCATAGATAACAGAATCCTCCATTGCCGTATAGGTTGCCCCATAATTCTCCTGCGGAATATCATTTAATGCAATAAAGGCTCCCTGACTTCTGACAAGACGCATCCACTCATTCTGCATCAGTACCTTTCCCGATAAAACAATACCTACCTGCGTTACCGCATCGCCCTGCTTAAAAATTATTTCATTTTTCTTAACGGCATTCTTCCCATTTACACTAAGCATAGACTTCCTTCCTTTCCTTCGTACATCATATGAAATCTTCTATCGATATCACTTCTAATTTCTCAGGGAACCCTTCACATTCCCTTGCACAAATACACACCATATAATTGGAAAACTCAAACATTTTCATATACATTTCCGTATGGCTATCCGCATCTATAACCTTATCAAAATCCACAGATGTAAGATACTGACTAATGCCCTTTCCGATGCCTTCCCCTGTCAGCTTCACACAGCTCTCCTTCGCTGTCCACATCTTATAAAACATCTGTTTCTTTCGTTCCTCGTCCTTTACCTGCACCAGTCTCTCATATTCTTCTTCTGCAAAAAAACGTTTTGCCAATCTCATATTCCATGGCTGCATTTCCTGAATATCGGCTCCCAACTCTTTGCTATGCACACCACATATCACCCATTTCCCGGAATGTGACAATGAATAGCAAAACTCAGGATATTGTACCATGTTTGGTTTGCCTGCTTCCCCATACTGTATCTGAACATCTGTCCACTGTTCCTTCGTATATCCTTGTGCCAAAAAGCTATAACGCAGTAAAAGACCGGCACCTAAGCTCCGAGCACGATCCATCTTCTGCTTCATCTGTCCGATTCGCTCTCTTCTTGCGCCATCCACCAAGCACATATAATCTGACCAAGTATTCTCCTGCATTGCTTCAAAGGTTTCTATATTTGCTGCATAAATCTTCAAGTGTCTACCATACCTTCCTCATTTGCCATGTTCATATTCAAATCTGCCCCGGTCTCCACCGGGGCAGATTCAATCACTATTTTAATATTTTCCAAAGTCACCGTCCAGTGAAATAATGCTCTCGTTGTCACGATACATTTCTTCTTCACTATCCATGATACTCTCTTCATCATAATTGCTTCTATTCACTCTTCCAGATAAAAGCTTATATTTTGCAACGGCATGCTGCAACTGTCCTGCAAGAGATGATAATTCCGCACTGGCTGCTGCACATTCTTCACTGGTAGCTGAATTGGTCTGTACAACATCTGCAATCTGTGTGATACCTGCATTAACCTGTCCAACAGAATTTGCCTGATTTACTGATGCTGTTGCAATATAACTTACCAACTTTGCGATATGCTCTACGGACTCCTGAATCTCTTCCAATGCTGTCGCTGTTTCCTCTGCAAGCTTTGAACCGATTTCTACCTTTCTGATAGAATCTTCAATCATCTCAGCTGAATCTTTTGCTGCCTCAGCTGATTTACTTGCAAGATTTCTTACTTCATCCGCTACCACTGCAAATCCCTTACCATGAACACCAGCTCTTGCTGCTTCTACCGATGCATTTAAGGCTAAGATATTTGTCTGGAATGCGATATCATCTATCACCTTCATAATCTTGGAAATATTCTCAGATGACTCATTAATATCCTTCATAGCTTCAATCATATGCTTCATCTGCTCATTTCCACGGATTGCTCCTTCTTTTGTATTCTGAACAAGCTCATTTGCGGAATTTGCATCATCCGCATTCTTTCTTGCGCCATTTGCAATTTCTTCAATGGATGCGGTAATCTCCTCAATAGCACTTGCCTGTTCTGTAGTTCCCTGTGCTAAAGAATTACTTGCACTTGCTACTTCATTCGCACCGGAGGCCATTCTTGCTGCTGCATCACGGATGACGGAAAGGTTCTTATTATTGTCACGGAGCATCTTCTTCAATGCTTTGCCCATAACATCATGTTCACTAACCGGTTTACAATTCACAGTCAGATCACCAGCCGCAAACTGTTCTGCAATTCTTGCCTGATTGCCTATATTCTCAATCATCATGGAGAAGTCATCCATCAAATCGCCAAATTCATCATCGGCATCTTTCTCAATCGTCTGATTAATATCACCCTCTGCCATCTTGATAGCAACCTTGGAAATCTTATTAATCGGAGTTAAAATCTTCTTATTTGTCAAAACAACTGCTGCTCCAAAACAAACCAGATACATTGCTGCTGCTATTAACATAATAAAGTTTCTTCTCGTTGTAATATAATGCTCAATATCTTCACTCGGTTTTCCGGCAAACATCATACCAACAATGCTTCCCGTATTATTTTTTATTGGAACATAGTAGCCGTAATAATCTTCACCATTAATGACAACATCCGTTGTAGAATACTCCTGACCACTGTCTAATACCTGTGCTGCAATCTGAGAATCCGCCGTTGTACCTACAATTCTCTCACCGGAATCATTCTTAATGGTGGTTGCACGTCTTGTATCACCGAGGAAAATGGTCATAACCGCTTCATTATCCTGTGCTATCTTATCCAAAACTGCAATATTCTCAGTCACATTATACTTACCTTTATGAAGCACATCTCCATCCAGATAGTACTCGCCTGAATCAACCTCATCATACGAATAACTTGCCGCCGTGGCAATACCTTTTAATCCTTCCAACACCTCATCTTCCAATCCTGTACGCAAGGTAAGACTTGCAAAATAAACGACAACAATAGCCACGGTCGCCATTGGCAAAGTTGCCATCATATAAACAATCATTCTGACATCTAAACGCTTTTTTTTCTTTTGTTTTTCCATAAGTGACTTCCTTTCACACAATAATGCTATTGACTACTTAGTTCTATTTTAAATTGTTTTTCTTTTTTAGTCAATAGAATATATTATCTGTCTTTTAAATATTAATGCAAAAGTTTACTCAAAATGTTAAATACTTTTTCATGACATGAAGTGCATTTTTTTCCAGCCTAGAAACCTGTGCCTGTGATATTCCAATATATTCCGCTACCTCCATTTGTG
>CAYUKO010000015.1:0-37108 GCA_964445375.1 uncultured Roseburia sp. | reverse complement strand
AAGGAATCTGAAAGCCTTGAATTTACTGGCTTAAAGATTCCGAGAGATTATTATAAATGGAAGGAGGAAGTAGTAATGGCTGATAAGAAGGATATTATTTATAGATTTGCAAAGATGTTAAGGCAGATGTTAGGCGATAGACTTACAAAAGTGATTTTATATGGTTCTTATGCAAGAGGCGATTATAACGAAAACTCCGATATTGATATTATGGTTTTAACAACCTTTTCGGATGAAGAGATTGAACAGGTAGAAAGTAGGGTATTTGACCTTGCATTTGACTTTTTAATGGAGTATGGCATTGATATTAGTGTGATTGTGAAAAATGATGAACATTTTTATCACTGGTTGGGAGCACTTCCGTTCTATAATAATGTAGATAAGGAGGGGATTGTAATTGGAGAAAGTAAAGGACTATTTAAATTGATGATGGTTGACCTTTTCCTTTCTTTATATTTTCTTTTCGGTTTGAGAACAAATTGAGAACAAACCGAGTTTTGATTTTCGCTAAGTATTGATTTTACTGGGATTACGGAGTGTGAAAAAGGTTCAACTCCTGTTATCCGCATTGAGTAAAAAGAGTGAGAAACCTTGGAATATAGGGTTTCTCATTTTTTTATGTTTAAACAGTGTACAAATTGAAAAAGTTGATATGTATTTACGCATAGAATATGAAAGTGCTATAATAAAATAGTCAGAAAACAGTGCTAAATAGTAGGCACTCTCAGAAAATGATGAAAAGAGGGATCGTATTGTGGAGAACATAATTCAGATTTTTAAGGATGATGTGCGGGGACTTTGCAAGAACTTTCTTGCATTGGTAATTGCATTGGGATTATGCGTAATTCCTTCCCTATATGCATGGTTCAATATTTATTCGAATTGGGATCCTTATGCCAACACGGGCAATGTAGCTATTGCAGTGGCATCTGGCGATGTGGGATATACGAAGGATGATGGCAGTTATGTCAATATGGGAGATGCAGTGATTGAGAAGTTGGAAGAGAATGACAAGTTAGGATGGACTTTTCCGGCAACAATACAGGATGCTATTGACGGCGTTTATAGTGGGAAATATTATGCCGCTCTGATTATGGAAGAGGATTTCAGTCAGAGTATGTATGACTGTCTGGCTAATGGCATGGAACATCCAAAGATTATCTATTACGAAAATGAGAAGAAGAATGCAATTGCAGTTAAGATTACTGACAGTGGTACGTCTACTCTTCAGCAGAGCATTAATCAGGAGTTTACAGAAGTAGTTGTTACCACACTGGTTCAGAATCTCGATGCAATAGCGGGAGATGATGAAGGAAGTCTTTTTCATCAGATGCTGGCTCAACTCAATGCAGTGAACGATAATCTTTTAAGCTATCAGGCATTGCTGACTTCTTTTATGGAGTGTAATACTTCATTGTCAGATACAGTTCTGGATATGAAGACAGTAGTTTCTAAGCTGACTTCTACCATGAATAGTATTAACAGTACAGCGGCTACAGCCAAGCAAGAAGCTAAGGATGCCTCAGACAAGTTAAAGACAGGCATAAATGCAGCATCTAATGTGGCGAATACGGCTATTGGTGTAAAACTTAATAAGATGGCAGTAGCAGTTACTACCGCTAATAATGCAGTTAACGTGGCGCAGAATGTTCTGGCTAATGGCGAGAATCCTACATTAATTGCAGATAAGTTAAATGTTACGGCCTCCAATATGGATACCGTTTCTTCTACTGCATTGGAGATAGCAAATGATCTGGAACAGTTCAAAGGCAATGGTGTTGACGGTGAAATTGAAGCTCTACAGAATAGACTCAGAAACATGTCAACAAGTGCAATTGTTGCAAAAGAAGCAGCAGCTAAGGCGGCAAGTTCATCCAGTAAGATAGAGAATGCGGCTGGAAATATTGCAGACGCTGCCAGACAGCTTATTAGTGTAAGCATAGATCAGGCAGTAGCGCAGCTACCTTCTTTGAATCAGGAGATATACGGAGATCTTTCGGGTAAAATCAATCAAGTGGCAGGAAGTGTTAACTCTTCGATTGATACGATGGTGGATTCCATTCCTACAGGTCAGTCTGTTGATGTGAGTGGTATGGGAGATGTGTTGGATGGAATCAGTGTATCACTTCTTGCAGGTAATGATGCATTGGCTAATTCGCAGGTAGTGCTTACCAATGTCACGGATAAGCTTTCTAATATGATAGGACAGTTAGAGAACGTCAGCGAAGGTGAAGAATATGAGAAGCTGATGGAAATCATGCGCAATGATCCTTCACTTTATGGTGAATTTTTATCACAACCGGTTACCGTTACTACACAGCCTGTTTATGAAACAGCCAATTATGGTTCCGCAGTAACACCTTTCTATACGACTCTGGCACTGTGGGTAGGGGCGATTATTCTGGTATCTTTGATGAAGGTCAAGGCTGTTCCTAAGGGGAAGTATAAGGATGCTAAGGACTATGAGTTATTCTTTGGAAGATATGCTTTGTTCTTCCTGTTAGGTCAGTTGCAGTCCATGATTTGTGTTTATGGTGATTTGAATTTGCTGGAGGTACAGTGTCAGGAACCGGGCAAGCTATATCTGATTGGAGCAGTAACCAGTTTTACCTTTACGTTAATGATTTATACGCTGACCATTTCCTTTGGTGATATTGGTAAGGCTTTTGCAGTTGTTATTATGGTTATTCAGATTGCAGGTTCCAGTGGTACATATCCGATAGAACTTTTGCCAGATATTTTCCAGGCAATTTATCGTTACTTCCCATTCCCTTATGCAATCAATGCAATGCGTGAGACTATCAGTGGAATGTATGAGAATGATTACAGCAGATATATGGCGCAACTACTTGTGTTTGCGGTAGTATCCCTGGTAGTTGGTCTGGTAATCCGTAAACCTTTTATGAAAGTTAATCATTTCATAGAAGAACGTATGGAAGATACGAAATTGATGTAAAGGAAATGGTGGTGATAGGGTATGCAGGAAACAAAAGAACAGGCATTTGAAAAAATCATGGAATATGAGAATAGGATTCATGAGAAGAATCAGCAACGTATTAAGATTGGATTGCGTCTGGTTATTATCATTCCTTTAATCTTTTTGGCTGTGATGTTTAAGCTAGACAGTTCCAAGGTAGTATTTCTGGTATTGTGGATTGTATCACTGTTTGGGATTTCCCTATATCTGATCGTAGTAGAATACATGGATTATCAGATGCAGGAGAAGCTAAGGGAGCTGGGAGTAAAAGATAAAGACGAGGATATCAGAGGGCTTATTAATGATGAGCTTGTGGTGGAAAAAGTCATAGAAAGTACAGGTTTATTGGAAGATAAAATAATCACACCGCAGGTGCGTGAGGCGATAGAGGATGCTGTCATAGAGGAGCGTATGGACAATGAACTGAGTCAGGCAGAGGAAGAACTGGTAGAGAGTATCCGAAAGTACATAACTACGCTTGGTAAACAGGCAGCAGCTACGTCTGTGATAGACGATATACAACGTAAGGATGCACAGGAATATGCGGCAATGCGTAAGGCAAGGGCGGCAGCAAGACGCCCAAAGCCTCAGGATGAAATAAGAGACTAAGAGGTGAAAGTGGAAATGAAAAATATTTGCAATATTTTTATAACAGATTTCAAACGCATCAAGACGAATGTTGTAGCAGTTGTTATTATGCTTGGTCTAATCATATTGCCCTCCTTGTATGCATGGTTCAATATTTTATCTAACTGGGACCCCTATGGAGAAGCATCGACTTCTAAGATTAAAGTAGCAGTAGCTTCGGATGATCAGGGCATAAATATAGAAAATACATATTTTAATATGGGTGATAAGGTTATTTCTGCGTTGGAAGCGAATATGACAATCGGATGGGTATTTACGGATACGACACAGGAAGCAATCGATGGTGTATATAGTGGTGACTATTATGCGGCATTGATTATGCCGGATGATTTCACATCAGATCTGGTCAGCTTTCTTGCAGATGATGTGCAGCATCCAGAGATTATTTATTATGAAAATGAAAAGAAAAATGCGATAGCCCCTAAGATTACGGCAAAAGCAAAGACAGCAGTACAGCAGCAGGTGAATGCGACACTCATCAGTACAGTAGCCCAAGTTTTGACAACAGCAGCAGATACTGTGATGGATACGTCAGGACTTCAGACCATGGGAGTGACCAGTTCAGATACCTTGATAGATGTATTAATAGAGAAGCTTGGTAGTGCAATTACAGAACTGAATACATTTGAAGCATTAGTGGATTCTTTTTTGGTGGTGACAGATTCTGTTACTGCAACAGCAGAGATTGCACAGGAATCTACTACAGCAGAGGATGTCATCAGTTCTGGACAGAATGCTGTATCTAAGGCACAGGGAGCATTGAATACAGGACTTGCTTCTTATCTGAGTATTTCAAAATCTCTGGCAGCAAGTCTTAGTAGTGTGAGAGGTTTGCTCAATAGTGTATCTGCAAGCTATGAACAGATGCAGGATGATATGGCAGCTTTCAATGACAGTTTGGTAACAATGGGGGTAAATCTGCATCAGACTAAGGCTTTGATTGGTGGTATGAGAGAGGAACTTCAGAAATCAGTGGATACGCTGACGGAGTTAAAAGAGGGTGACAGCTACCAGATGTTACTGGAACTGCTTAGTACGGAACCGGATGAAATTGGAGGTTTTATGTCTTCTCCTGTAGAGGTACAGACAGAGCGTGTATATCAGATTGAGAATTATGGTTCTGCCATGTCTCCATTCTATTCTGTGCTGGCACTTTGGGTAGGTGCTTTGATTCTGGTAGCGATTGTTCATGTAAAGGTAGAACCAATCGAAGGTATGACAAATGTAAAACCAGTGGAGACTTATGTAGGAAGATATATTCTGTTCTTTCTGATTGGACAGTTACAGACATTGCTGACGGTACTGGGTGATTTGTATTATGTTGGTATTCAGTGTCTGCATCCGTTTAAGTTTTGGCTGGCAGCAGCAACGGCAAGTTTTGTATTTACATTATTCATATACTCATTGACAGTTGCTTTTGGAAATGTAGGTGAGGCTCTGGCTATTGTAGTCATGGTCATTCAGGTAGCAGGTGCAGGCGGTACATTCCCTATGGAAGTATTACCTCAGATTTATCAGGATTTGTATCATTATTTGCCATTTCCATATGCCATGGATGCATTGCGAGAGACAGTCGGTGGATTGTATCATAATTATTATTGGGAATGCATCAGAAATCTGCTGCTCTATATTCCGGTTTCTGCTTTTATAGGACTAGTATGTGGCAAACCATTTGAGAAGTTGAATCATAAGATTGAAGAGAATAAAGAAGATTCAGGGGTTATGCTGTAACCCCTGTTGATTTTCCAATATAAAATTTTCTATGAAAAACCTCTTGCCAAAACTAAAAAATCTGATATAATTAAAACAGTAATAATTCCTATTATTAATGTGTGATAAATGAAAGGAGAATATAAAATGAGTCAGTCAAAAAAGAATCCGTATGCAGGAACAAAAACAGAAAAGAACCTTTGGGAGGCATTTGCAGGAGAATCCCAGGCAAGAAATAAGTATACATACTTTGCCTCTGTAGCAAAGAAAGCAGGATATGAGCAGATTGCAGCTTTATTCTTGAAGACAGCAGAGAATGAGAAAGAGCATGCAAAGATGTGGTTCAAGGCGTTAGGTGAGTTAGGTGATACTGCTGAGAATCTTCTTCATGCAGCAGAAGGCGAAAATGCTGAGTGGACAGATATGTACGAGCGTATGGCAAAGGATGCAGAGGAAGAGGGATTCCCGGAGCTTGCTGCAAAGTTCAGAGGTGTTGGAGCGATTGAGAAGCTTCATGAAGAGAGATATCGTGCATTACTCCATAATGTAGAGGCAATGCAGGTATTTGAGAAGAGTGGTGTTACGATGTGGGAATGCCGCAACTGTGGTCATGTGGTAGTTGGACTTAAGGCACCTGAGGTATGTCCAGTATGTAACCATCCACAGAGCTATTTCGAAGTAAGAAACGAAAATTATTAATTTCATATAGTATAAGAACAAAAACCGGAAGAAATTTCCGGTTTTTTGTATGTCTTGTGTTTTTCGTGCAAAAAATATATACTGTTGCTATATTGTGGAAAACAAAAACAAGGAGATTATCGATAAATGAGCAAGACATTGGAAACATTAGAGGATTATTTAAAGAAAATGAATCAGTATAACCATGTCACAGAGCTGCTTTATTGGGATATGGAAACCAATACTCCAAAACTTGGCTTTGAGGGACACGCAGATGCTTTGGCTTTTTTCTCAACAGAACAGTTTAAGATGTCAACGTCAGAGGAATTAAGCTGCTTGTTGGATGAGCTGTCAAAGCCGGAAGAATACGCACAATTGGATGATAAGTGGAAATTTATCGTCACACGTATGAAGAGGGACTTAGGCAAGAGCAAGCGTATTCCAGCTGAGTTCTATGAGAGTTTGGTGAAGGCACGTGCGAAGTCCGAGAATGCATGGAAGGAAGCAAAGAATGCCAGTGATTACAGCATCTTTGCACCTCACCTGGAGAAGATGATTGAAATGACAAAGGAGATGGCTGAGTATACCGATCCGGATAAGGAAGTATATGATGTGCTTCTTGATCAGTATGAGGAGGGAATGGATTCTGAGACAATGGACAGATTGTTTGAGGACTTAAAGTTAGAGCTGATTCCTCTTGTGCAAAGGATTTTGGAAGCAAAACAGCCGGATAGCTCCAAGTTTGAAGCGCATTATGATATTGAGGCGCAGAAGAAGGTGCAAAAGCTTCTTCTTGATTATATTGGATTTAACTGGGATAAGGGAACGGTTGGAGAGACGGAGCATCCGTTTACTATGAACTTTTCTTCTAAGGATGTACGTGTGACCAATCATTATCATGATGATGATGCGATTAGTGCCATGTTCTCTGCGATTCATGAGGGAGGTCATGCGATTTTTGAACAGCAGGTTAATCCGGATTATGATGGAACCGTGGCGGGAAGTTGCAGTAACATGGGAATTCATGAGAGTCAGTCACGCTTCTATGAGAATATATTAGGAAGGAATAAGAATTTCTGGATTCCAATTTATGAGAAGATAGGTGCTCTCTTACCACAGTTCCAGAAGATTTCATTAGATGAGTTTTATCAGGAAATCAATCATGTGCGTAACAGCCTGATTCGTGTGGATGCGGATGAGGTAACGTATTGTCTTCATATCATTATTCGTTATGAACTGGAGAAAGCCATTTTCCGTGACCATGTGTCAGTAGATGAACTTCCGGCATTATGGAATCAGAAGATGCAGGAATATTTGGGGATTACACCAGAAAATGATGCGAAGGGCATTTTGCAGGATACACATTGGTCAGGTGGTTCCTTTGGCTATTTTCCTACTTATCTTCTTGGAAGTATCTATGATGGTATGTATCTCGAGCAACTAGAAGAAGAGCTAGGAAGTGTTGGTGATATTTTGAAAGAGGGCAGAATCGGCGAAATTACGAAATGGCTTGGTGAGAAGATTCATCAGTATGGTAATACACGTACACCAAAAGAAGTGATCGCGGCAGTATGTGACAAAGAAGTAAGTTCAGAGCCGTTGATTCGTTACTTCAAAGAGAAGTATGCGAAGATTTATAAACTTTCATAGTAAGGATGGTTTTACAAAATGATAAAAGAAGAAAAGCAGATGTCAGATACCTTTTTGAATTGCAGTTTTCTGGCGTTATCCGGAGGTTTTCAGGACGCATATACCTATTTTGTAAGGGATGGTGTATTTTCCAATGCGCAGACTGGAAATGTGGTTTTGATGAGTCAGCATTTGTTTGTCGGTGAATGGAAACAAGGACTGCATTATTTGTTTCCCCTTATTGCTTTTGCGCTTGGCGTTTTCTGTGCAGAGAGGATTCAGAGTCGCTTTCAGTTTGCCCAAAAGCTTCATTGGAGGCAGGGAATTCTGATATTGGAAATGTTGATCTTGTTTGCGGTTGGTTTTATGCCATTTTCATGGAATCTGCTTGCAACATCACTGGTTTCTTTTTCTTGCGCTATGCAGGTGCAGGCGTTTCGAAAGATTAAGGGTTATGGCTATGCAAGTACTATGTGTATTGGCAATTTAAGAAGCGGAACGGCGGCATTTTCCCAGTATCTTAGGGAACGCCGAAGAGAACAGTTGGAACAGGCAATGTATTATTTTGGTATTATTGCTGTTTTTGCAATTGGCGCAGGAATTGGCGGTAATCTTTCTATGAAATTTGGAATGCGAACCGTATGGTGCTGTGATATTCTGCTGTTTATCAGTTTTCTTGTGATGGGAAGGCAGGCAGCAAAAAGACGAAAGCACTAAGATTGACACACAAAGAAACCTATGATATTTTTGAATTCGATGAAACTATAAATACAAGGAGAAATGTTATGGACATTTTATTGCAGTTTTTGTTACTGGTTGTTGGATTTGTCATGCTGATGAAGGGGGCTGACTGGTTTGTTGATGGAGCATCTAAGATTGCGGATAAGTTTGGAATTCCACATCTTGTAATTGGTCTTACCATTGTGGCATTTGGTACAAGTGCACCGGAGGCAGCAGTAAGTATTAGTGCAGCCTTAAAGGGAAGCGTTGACCTTGCAATCAGTAATGTACTTGGAAGCAACATCATGAATGTTCTGCTCATTTTAGGACTTGCTTCGATCATTTATCCACTTGCGGTTAAGCCGTCCACGATGAAGATTGATATTCCGTTCGTGTTTGGAATTTCTATTTTGCTATTGATTTTTGGTATGGTAGATGGAAAGATTGGAAGAGTAGAAGGTATTATTTTCTGGATTCTTCTTGCTATTGATATCGTGTATATGATTAAGATGGCTATGAAAGGTCAGGATGAGGGCGAAGAAATTGCCGAGGCAGATGAAAATGACACCGTATTAAAGCTTCTTGGACTGATTCTTATTGGTGGCGTGCTTATCATCTGGGGCTCTGATATTACCGTTGATGCAGCAACTGCAATTGCACAGAAGTTTGGTATGAGTGAGAGATTAATCGGACTTACCATCGTAGCATTTGGTACTTCTTTACCGGAGCTTGTAACCTCTTGTGTTGCAGCCAAGAAGAAAGAAACCGATATTGCTGTTGGTAATATTGTAGGTTCTAACCTCTTTAATATTTTATTCGTATTAGGTACAACTGCTGTGATTACTCCAATCGCATACGAGAGTGCTATTATCTTTGATAATGTAATCGCGATTCTTGTTATGGCAGTACTTTGGATTTTCTCTTTCAAGGAAAAGAAGCTCAATCGTACAGGCGGTATCATCATGCTTGTGATGTATGCAGCATATTTCGTAAAATTGATTATGTAATAAGAAACCCCGAGTTTTGAACTGACTCGGGGGTTTTTATGTGCATTATTTAAAAATCTTTTTACTCATATTGGAGTTATGATATTCCGGATTCATGGTCACATCTTCGTCAAACCAGTCCGGTGGCAGAAAAGCGTTTGCCATTTCCTTACTTGTGAATTCAACCTCTGCCATGATAAGTGGAGCAAATGGTGGTGCAAAGACATCTAGTTCCACAAAAAGCTCCGGTGTGGATAAGGGAACAAAGTCTGACGTAAACTGTGGATTCTCCAGAGGGATTACATAGCGTTTCTTGGAAATGACATTACCGTCAGCTTTTGCTAGTAAATGCTGATAGGATGCCTGGTCAAGAGGCAGATTATATTCTTCACGAGCCATAAGCCCGCCACCCTTGTAAGTCAGGTAAAAGGTATCATCCTGCTGTCTGACTCTTACGACAGGGGCAGTATTTAGATAAGCCTGCTCAATAATATGACAGGGATAGCTTTCTAGATTTTCAGGAAGTTTTTTCAGAGTGAATTTGCGTTCAATTTCCATATTCATTTTTCCTTTCTTTTACCTATGACTTTTCGTATGGAACTTCTTCATTTTTTATTTTGTAACAAGTATAGCATATGTGTTAGAATGATTACAGTGATATTTTTGACAAGAAAGGACGAGCGTATGAAAAAAGTAGGTGTATTTTTTGGAGCAGGTTTTGAGGAGATTGAAGCATTGACGGTTGTGGATTTGCTGCGAAGAGTAAATATTGATGTGCAGTGTATCTCGATTGATAATCAGAAGCAGGTTATGGGTTCTCACCAGATAAACGTTGCTATGGATGCTGGAATCGATGAAGTTGATTTTGACAGCCTTGATATGATTGTATGTCCGGGTGGCATGCCGGGAACAAAGAATCTGGAGGCTTGTAGTGCATTAACAGAACAGATTAGAAACTTTTATGAAAATGGCAAGCTCATTGGTGCTATTTGCGCAGCACCTTCCATTTTTGGACACATGGGATTATTAAAGGGCAGAAAGGCTTGTATCTTCCCTGGTATGGAAGAGGAACTTATGGAAGCTGAGGTTGTATATGATGAGGTTGCACAGTCAGAGCATGTCATAACAAGCAGAGGAATGGGAACTGCGATAGCATTTGGCTTAAAGATTGTGGAAAATCTTATGGATAAGGAAACAGCAGATATGTTAGGCGAAAAAATTGTGTACCATGCACATGTGGAAGCATAGGAAAGAAGAATAAAAATAAGGAATTGTTATAGCATCATTTATAGTATTTTGACAATACTGTACAATGGTGCTATAATTTTTTATATATTGCACAACTGCGCGAATAGACAGAAAACTATAAAATATTCGTAAAGAAGGTAGGGGAATGATTACCAATCAGGAATATGAACGCATTGCAGAATACATAAAAAGAAAATCGGGTATTGATTTAAGCCAGAAAAAGGTTTTAATACAGGGACGTCTGGATAACTATATGCAGAAAAATGGATATCAGTCCTATAATGAGTTTATGGACTTGGTGGAACGTTTTCCCAAGGGGACAGAAGCGGAATTTCTGATGAATGCCCTTACAACAAACCATACTTATTTTTGGCGGGAGTATGAGCAATTTTTATATTTGAAGCAAGTAGTATTTCCAAAACTCAAGACCAAGGAAGCGAGCACAAAAGATTGGCGTATCTGGTGTGCAGCATCTTCGTCGGGAGAAGAACCATACACACTTGCTATGTTATGTATGGATTATCTGGGATTGGAGCATCCGGAATGGGATACGACGGTGCTTGCAACAGACATTGATACGAATGTTCTTGAGAAAGCGGTACGTGGCGTGTATGCCAAGGATTCCGTAGAACAGCTTCCACATCAGTATGTGAGAAGATTTTTCAGACCGATTAATGAAAGAGAATATATAGTACGTGATGAATTAAAGAGTCAGGTACTGTTTCGAAAGTTTAATTTGATGGATCCATTACCATTTCGTAGGAAGCTGCATGTCGTTTTTCTGCGAAATGTAATGATATATTTTGATGAGGACACGAAGGCGAGGCTTTTGGAAAATATCTATGACAAGATGGAACCGGGTGGATATCTTTTTATTGGTTCGACGGAATCCATCAGTCAGTGTCATGGGAAATTCCGGTATATACAACCTTCCATATATAGAAAGTAGTGGAGGTGCGTATGAGAGAGTTAAAGGTTTTATTGGTAACAGGCTCTTATGGACTGAGTAATGCGCTGAAAAAAATTCTGGAAATGGACAAGGAGCTTGTTCTTGTTGCGGAAGCAAACAATGCTTATATGGCAAGAGATAAGATTCTGGAATGTAAACCGGACGTTATGCTGCTTAGTAATGAACTGCCAAGAATGTCGGGGATTACGTTTCTGGAAAGGCTGATGCCACAATATCCGGTAGCAACTTTGCTTCTTGCAGCACCAGAGCTGGAAGAAGAGGCATATGAGGCGGGAGCCAAGGATTTTATCCCGTTTGAGGATATTGGAATAGAGGATTATAAACAGCTATCCAAGCAAAGAATACCGGAACGACTGCATCAGGCGGTATATCCCGGTATTGATAAATATAGTACTTCCTTTTTCAGAGGAAAAGGAGATTGGAAACAGACAATTATTGCTATGGGAGCATCCACTGGTGGAACAGAAGCCATTCATCAGGTAATTAAGGGATTAAAAAGTGATATTCCGGGCATTGTAATGGTGCAGCATATGCCAGTGGGATTTACAGCAATGTATGCCCAACGTCTCAACAGTGAATGTGAAGTAGAGGTAAAAGAGGCAAGGTCAGGCGATATTGTAAGGCAGGGACTGGTATTGCTGGCACCAGGGGATAAGCAGATGCGTCTGGTTAAAGTAAATGGTATGTATCAGGTAGAGTGTAGACCGGGACCGAAGGTGAGCGGACATTGTCCGTCGGTTGATGTGTTGTTTGAATCGGTTGCAAAGGTGGCAGGAAGAGATGCGATAGGTGTTCTTATGACAGGTATGGGAAGAGATGGTGCCAAAGGGTTGCTGGAAATGCGCCAGAAAGGTGCTGTTACCATTGGTCAGGATGAGAAAACCTGTATCGTGTATGGAATGCCCAAAGAAGCTTATGAAATCGGTGCAGTCATGTATCAGGTACCATTAGGGCAGATTGCCCAGAAACTTTATTATATATTAGGGAAGAAAGCGTAGAAAGGCGGGAATATTATGAGAATCTTAATTGCAGAGGATGATTTTGCAAGCAGAAAGGTGATATTAAAATTCTTATCTGTGTATGGGGAATGCGATGTTACAGTAGATGGCATGGAAGCGGTGGATGCTTTCATGATGGCATTAGAAGAAGATAATCCGTATGACTTAATCTGTCTGGATGTCATGATGCCGGTTATGGATGGCTATCAGGCACTAAAGAGTATCCGTGAGATTGAGAAAGAGCATGGGATTGCGGAAGATGATATGGCAAAGATTATCATGACAACCGCATTAAATGAAGAGAAGAATGTAAAGAAGGCATTTGAACTTGGCTGTACCGTTTATTGTGCAAAACCGATTGATATGGCAAAGTTAAAAAGCACATTGGAGATGCTTGAGCTCATTTAAGAAGGTAATGGGGGATTCGAAGTATGGAAGAAATCATGGATGAGGTACTGGTCGTACCAACAGATGAGGAAGAGCTTGAGGACATTCGTCAGGGGAAATATATGACCTTTCAGGTTGGAACGGATGTTTTTGGCATAGAATTAAAATATGTGAATGAGATTATTCAGATGCAGCCTGTTACTCCGATTCCGGAAGTAGAGCATTTTATAAAAGGATTGATTAACCTTAGAGGCAAGATTATTCCCGTCATTGATGTTGCTGATAGATTTGGTAAAGAATCTTTTGAATATAATGATAGGACCTGTGTCATTGTTATTGAGGTAAAGAATATTGAGGTTGGACTCATTATTGAGAATATTGCAGAGGTTGTATCCATTGAAGAAGAGGATATTCTGCCGCCTCCAACAGTGGGGCATGGTTCCATACAGAATAAATTCGTTCGAGGAATTGGTAAAATAGGGGAAAATGTGAAGCTGCTTCTTGATCCTGTGAAGCTGTTAAGTGATGATGCACTTGATTTTCTTGATAAGCAGGATACAGAAGAGGAGGAGTAACATCAAAAACTTAGGAGGTTGCACATGGCAGAGGGACAGGAGAAAATGCTGCGATACGTGCTTGATAATAGTCAGGAGCTGATTATTGGTTTTGATCGTCAAGGATGTATTGTTTATGTAAATGAAAGAACGTGCGAGATTACCGGTTATTCTCAGGGGGAACTGAAGGGCGTTTACATCGGTGAATTGTATAAGGATGTTTTCAAAATTGTTGATGGTAAGATAAAATTGATGCAGGGGTATCGAAAGGAAGAGCAGATAGATACCTTCTTATATAGAAAGAATATGACCTGCTTTCCAGTTGGCTTAAAGGTAGTACCTTATGGGTATGAAGGAAATACGTTTTATTTTGCTATGGCGGTCAATATGACTAGATACAAACTGAACTTAAGGAAACTTGAGGAAACAACACAGCAGCTTCGAAATTCCATGAAGGATAGAGATTCCTTTGTAGCCAATGTGACCCATGAACTTAGAACTCCAGTGAACGGCATTAAAGGGCATACGGAAATTCTTATGGAGGAAGAGAATGATTTTCAGAAAAAGGGCTATTTGAAGATGATTCTAGACTGTTGTACTACCATGGAAGGAATCATTAATAATATTCTTGATTTTTCGAAACTTGAAGCAGGAAAGTTCCAAATTGAAGAAAATCCGTTTTCTTTTAGCGAATTTATGGAAAAAACACAGGAGATGTTTCATACACTTGCATTTAAAAAAGGGCTGCGTTTTATTATGAATGTAGCACCGGATATACCGGACGTATTAATTGGAGATGAGCTTCGTCTGAAACAGATTTTGAACAATCTGGTTTCCAATGCCGTGAAATTCACCTCACAGGGTTATGTTGGCGTTGAAGTAATCAAGAATATGCACGTCGGAAATGAAATAGAATTATTTTTCATGGTTGTAGATACTGGAATCGGGCTTACCCCGGAAGTGAAAGAGAAGTTATTTAAGAGCTTTTCACAGGCGGATGCTTCCATTACCAGAAAATATGGAGGAACCGGTCTTGGATTAACCATTACTCAGGAATTGGTACATATGATGGGAGGAGATATCCATGCCGAGGGAGAACGAGGAAAAGGTTCGAACTTCTCTTTTACTGTGCGGTTGAAAACGGATGAGGAAGAAGTGCAGGAAGAGAAAATAGCAGAAATTGTAAATTGGAATCCAGGAAAGATGTTTTCACAGATTTCCAGTGAGCAGGATATGATGTATGAATTTGGCAGTGAGATTAATGAACGTGAGATTCGCGGTACGTTTGAAAAATTAAACTTAAGTATGGATATGGCAAATTGGGCTAAGGCAGAGAATTTTGCTGCAGGTATCAAACAGCTTTTGCAGGGTGGCTCTAAGGATCTGCAAAGAGCAGCATTCCGATTAGAAATGGCAGTCAGAAAATCGGATTATGAGAATGCCAAAGAAGCAGAAAAGAAGGTAGCTGAATTGTTGGAATGCGAATGGAAGGATTTAAAAAAGAAGTAGTTTTCCAAGATTTGGAGGAAGATTATGGAGTATGAAAAGAAGAAAGAGGTTAGAATCCTTGTTGTAGATGATGTAGAAGTTAACCTGATTATTTTGGAAGAAATTATTTTAAATATGGGATATGAGGCAATTACAGCCACAAGTGTAAAGCAGGCATTGGAGCTGATGCAGGAACAACAGATATTGCCAGAGGTTATATTAACAGATATTTCCATGCCTGACATTGATGGCTTTACGTTTTGTACCATGTTGAAAAAAGATCCATATACAAAGGATATACCGGTTATTTTTATTTCGGCAATGGATTCTTCGGCGGATTTAAGCAAAGGCTTTGAATTAGGAGCGGTGGATTATATCGCAAAGCCTTTTAGCCGTACAGAAGTAGAAATGCGTATTAATACGCATCTAAAGCTCTATACATTACAGCGTGATTTGGAAGAAAATAACAGAAGACTAAGTCTTGTTGTTGCAAGACAGATGGAAAAGCTTCGTATGGAGCAGAAAAACGTTATGCTGGCGCTTGCAAGACTGGTAGATAATAAGGAATGTACTTCCAGCAATCATCATTCCAATATGGCGTATAACAGCAGGATTCTGGCTCAGGCGATGCAAATGTCATCTATTTATGAGGACATTATAACAGAAGATTTTATAGAGACGATTGAGTCATCGGCCGGATTGCATGATATTGGTAAGATTCTGATTCCAGATAAAATCATTTTGAAAAATGGTCCTCTTACAGAGAAAGAATATGAGGTTATGAAGACACATGCCGAGATTGGGGCACAAACGTTAACGGATATCTATGAAGGTTTGGAACACAATGACTTTATCAATATGGCTATTGATATCGCACATTATCATCATGAGAATTGGGATGGAACAGGTTATCCGAAAAAGCTTGATGGCATTTCCATTCCGCTATCTGCAAGAATCGTGAGAGTGGTAGATGTATTTGATTCTATGTTGAGCGAACGTGCATACAGAAAGGCGATTCCGCTGCAAACGGTCTTAGATTATATCGAAAAAGGTGCGGGTACGCTGTTTGATCCTGAGATTGTTCGGATTTTTATGAAAATTTATCGAAATTTTAAGTTTGACTGTGAATGTGCGGTTTCTAATAAGTAAAAAACTACCAGTCATAAAACAGTTATCTCCGTAAATACTAGGATTAAGATAAGTGATACAAAAGCTTATCTTTCGAAATAGATTACTAGAAAACAAAAACTTATGGAGGTATATGATTATGTCATCACAGAGCAGATCAAACAGAGTAGAAGTCCCAGAGGCAAAGGCGGCAATGGATCGTTTTAAGACAGAGGTAGCATCTGAATTAGGTGTTAACTTAAAGGAAGGCTATAACGGAGATTTAACTTCCCGTGAAGCTGGTTCCATCGGTGGCGAGATGGTAAGAAGAATGATCAAGAGCTACGAAGAATCTATTAAATAAGTAGATGCTTAAGAAGTGGGATGCCTTTTATAGGGCGTCCCATTTTTCGTATTGTACTGGCTTTTGTTTTGACATATAATAAAAATGAGACCAAAAAGGCGAGAATTCGTACTGACTGGAATCACAAAATAAAAACTGATTACAAAGCTTTAAGCTGCGTAGAAAGGAAAGAAAATGAAACAAAGACAAACACGAATGAAGAGACTAAAAACAATGGCTGCAAGAGTCCTTGCAACCGGTGCAAGCCTGATCCTTGCAGGAGCACTTTTAACAGGCTGTGGTGCTGCCCAGGAGAAGACAACGGTACGTATCGGAGGGTTAAAGGGACCAACAACATTAGGATTACTATCTTTACAGGAGAAGACAACAAACGGCGAAGCCAAGGAAGCATATGAGTTCAGCATGATGACAGCAGCGGATGAGATTCTACCTCTGATGATCAAGGGAGAACTTGACATTGCCCTGTTACCAGCCAATGTAGCCAGTGTTTTATACAACAAGACCAATGGTGGAATTAGTGTCATTGATATCAATACATTAGGTGTATTGTACATGGTGTCTGGTGATTCTTCTATTGATGAGATAACAGATTTAAAGGATAAGACAATCTATCTTACCGGAAAGGGAACAACGCCGGATTATGTACTGCATTATATTTTGACAGAAAATGGCTTTACAGAATCTGACTATACTTTGGAATATAAGTCAGAGGCAACCGAGGTTGCGGCTGTTCTTGCGGAAAACCCGGACGCAATCGGATTATTGCCACAGCCTTTTGTAACAGCTGCATGTGCACAGAATGAAGCATTAAGCGTTGTTCTTGATATGAATGAACAGTGGGCAGTCGTGCAGGGAGAAGGTGGAAGCCGCCTTGTTACCGGTGTAACTGTTGTAAGAAATGAGTTCTTGGAAGAAAATGAGAAAGCAGTAAAGAATTTCCTTGCAGAGCATGAGGAAAGTACCAAGAACATCAATGAAGATGTAGAGCATGCTGCTTCTCTTGCGGTAGAAGCTGGAATTATTGCGAAGGAACCAATTGCCAAGAAAGCAATTCCAAATTGTAACATTACTTATATTGACGGAGAAGAAATGAAGCAGGCACTTTCAGGATATTTGAATGTGTTATTTGAACAGGATGCCTCATCCGTAGGTGGTGCACTGCCTGCTGACGATTTCTATTATATTCCATGATGAAGAGAAAGATATGGATACTGGCAGGCTGGCTGGTTGTCTGGCAGCTTATCAGTGTATGGGTTGGAAATAACATATTAATGGTAGGGCCTCTGGAAACATTAGAGGCTCTTCTTATAAATTCGATAACAGCCGACTTTTGGAAAACCATTGGCTGTTCCTTGTTGCGCATTGCGACAGGATTTTTTACGGGTGCTTTTGTGGGGCTTATGCTTGCTGCATTAAGTGCCCGTTTTCGTATCGTAGAGGAAATTTTTTCTCCCGTTCTGTCACTCATGAAGGCAATACCGGTTGCTTCTTTTGTAGTATTGTTCTTAATCTGGTGGCGCTCCAATGTGCTTGCAGTTGCTATCAGCTTTTTCATTGTTCTGCCACAGATTTATATCAGTACTCTTGAGGGAATCCGAAGCACCGATAAGAGGCTTCTGGAAATGGCAGAAGTTTTTTCTATATCCGGGTGGAATCGTTTCTTCTATATTTATCGTCCCGCATTGAAGCCATTTCTTGACAGCAGTATCCGAATTGCAACAGGAATGTGCTGGAAATCAGGAGTGGCAGCAGAGGTAATTGGAACACCTGATTTTTCGGTAGGAGAGAGACTCTATATGTCCAAAATCTACCTGGATACGGCAGGTGTGTTTGCATGGACGATTGTGATTATCTTGGCAAGTCTTTTATTCGAAAAAATGGTTCTTTGGCTTTGGAGAGGATTTATAAGTTGGGAGCCAGCTTGTCGCATAAGTAGCAAAAGAACAGAGTCATTCTTGAAACAGGATATTGTTCTTAAGGTAGAAAATTTGTCAAAGTGCTTTGGGGAACAGCAGGTATTTTCGGATGTCAACGCAGAATATAAGGCAGAAGAAACCTATTATTTCAGAACGCCGTCAGGGAGTGGCAAAACGACATATTTTAGAATTCTTGCAGGACTTGAGAAACAGGATGCAGGAAGCATATCTGGAAGTCTTGATCGGATTGCTATGGTGTTTCAAGAGGACCGACTTTGTGAAGATTATAACGCTGTGAAAAATGTTGAGATGGTGACAGGAAATCCGCAAGAGGCAAGAAAACAGTTATTGCATTTGTTGGATGAAGCGGATTTAGAGAAGTCTTGCAGAGAATTGAGTGGTGGCATGAAACGACGTGTTGCACTGGTAAGAGCGTATGCTGCAGATTCTGATGTCCTGCTTCTGGACGAACCGTTTACAGGGCTTGACAGTCAGACAAGAGAGCGTGTACTTGCTTATATGAAAGAGGAACAGAAACATAGAACCGTGTTGATTGCAACACATATATAATAAGGAGAAGGAATATGGAATCGAGAGTTGCTTTGATTGGCATTATTGTAGAAAATATGGATTCTGTTACGAAGCTGAATGATTTGCTGCATGAATATGGAAACTACATTATAGGAAGAATGGGGGTTCCGCACAGAGAAAGGGGAATGAACATTATCAGTATCGTCATGGATGCTCCCCAGGAAATCATTAGTGCATTATCTGGTAAGATTGGTATGCTTTCCGGGGTAAATAGCAAAGTGATTTATCCCAAAAGCAGTTTAAATTAGAAAAAATATATAAACAGCCAGGTTTATTCGGAAGAAATGCTTTATTTTTAAAAGGCGTTATGCTATAATTTTACAATGACTGTGAGTATGGGCAGAAACAGGCGAGCCCATTTTATATAATGAGAATGTAGTTTTGCGGCATTCTCTTATGTGTATTCGTCGGATATACATTGGTGTCACAGAAATACGAAGAGAATTCTCAAGGAGGAAATGAGACAAATGAGTTTACAGGTAGAAAAGTTAGAAGGAAACATGGCGAAGCTTACAATAGAAGCATCAGCAGAAGATTTTGAGAAGGCAATGGAAACAGCTTACCAGAAGAATAAGAGCAAGTTAAGCATTCCAGGATTCCGTAAGGGTAAGGCTCCTCGTAAGATGATCGAGCAGATGTATGGTAAGGAAGTATTCTATGAAGATGCTGCAAATGCATTAATTCCTTCTGCATATGCTAAGGCTGTTGATGAGTGTGAGGAAGAAATCGTTTCTCAGCCAATCATCGATGTTGTACAGGCAGAAGCTGGCAAGCCATTTATCTTTACTGCAGAAGTAGCTCTTAAGCCGGAAGTTACACTTGGAACATACAAGGGTGTAGAAGTACAGGCAGCAGATGTTACTGTAACAGATGAAGATGTTGATGCTGCAATCGAAAGAGAAAGAGAAAACAATGCAAGAACAATCACAGTAGAAGACAGAGCAGTAGAAGACGGTGATATGATCGTTCTTGATTTCGAAGGATTCGTTGACGGTGTTGCATTTGAAGGCGGCAAGGGCGAGAACTATCCTTTAACAATTGGTTCTAAGACATTTATTCCTGGATTCGAAGATCAGCTTGTAGGAGCTGAATTAAATAAGGAAGTTGATGTAAACGTAACATTCCCAGAGGATTATCAGGCAGCTGACCTTGCAGGAAAGGCAGCAGTATTTAAGTGTACTGTTAAGGAAATCAAGGAGAAGCAGCTTCCAGAGTTAGATGACGAGTTCGCAAGCGAAGTATCTGAATTCGATACACTTGCTGAGTACAAGGAAGATGTTAAGAAGAACCTTGTAGAAAGAAAAGAAGCAGAAGCTAAGAACGAGAAGGAAGAAAAGGTTATCGACGCAATCATCGCTGATGCTAAGATGGATATTCCAGCTGCTATGGTTATGACACAGCAGAGACAGATGGCAGAAGATTTTGCACAGAGACTTCAGATGCAGGGACTTTCTATTGACCAGTACTTCCAGTTCACAGGTCTTACAAGAGAAACATTCTTAGACCAGATGAAGCCACAGGCAGAGAAGAGAATCCAGACAAGACTTGTATTAGAAGCAGTTGCAGCAGCTGAGAAGATGGAAGCAACAGAAGAAGAGTACAAGGATGAAATCAAGAAGATGGCAGAAGCTTATCAGATGGAAGTAGAGAAGATCGAAGAAATGATCGGTGATTACGAAGAAAAGGCTATTAAGTCTGACATCTGTATTAAGAAGGCTGTTGATTTTGTAGTTGCAGAAGCAAAAGAAATAAAATAAAATATATATATTAGAATAATTGAATGAAAACTGGAGGTAAGTAGTATGAGTTTGGTGCCTTATGTCATTGAGCAAACAAGTAGAGGCGAACGTTCCTACGATATTTACTCAAGGTTATTAAAAGAACGTATTATTTTCCTTGGAGAAGAAGTAAACGAAACAACAGCAAGTCTTGTTGTTGCTCAGCTTCTTTTCCTGGAAGCAGAAGAACCGGATAAGGATATTCAGTTATATATCAACAGTCCGGGCGGTTCTGTAACAGCTGGTATGGCTATCTATGATACGATGCGCTATATTAAGTGTGATGTTTCTACCATCTGTATCGGTATGGCTGCAAGTATGGGAGCATTCCTTCTTGCTGGTGGTACAAAGGGTAAGAGATATGCTCTTCCAAACGCAGAAATCATGATTCATCAGCCACTTGGCGGAGCGCAGGGACAGGCAACTGAGATTGAGATTGCTGCAAAGCATATCTTACAGACAAAAGAAAAACTCAATCGTATGTTAGCGGAAAACTGTGGAAAGCCTTATGAAGTAGTTGCTGCAGATACAGAACGTGATAACTGGAAGTCAGCACAGGAAGCAATGGAATATGGTCTTATCGATCAGGTGATTGCTTATAAGTCTGATAAGAAAGAAGATTAATGATAATTCGTAAAAAGGGAGAAAAGGAATGGCTGGAAAAAGCACTGATGGAAAGGTGAGATGCTCTTTCTGTAATAAAACACAGGACCAGGTCAGAAAGCTGATTGCAGGCCCCGCAGGTGTATATATCTGTGATGAGTGTGTGGATATCTGTGCAGATATCATAGAGGAAGAATATGATGAAGAGCCAGCAGGCAATAACATTGATATTAACCTCTTAAAGCCGGTAGAAATCAAAGATTTCCTGGATGAATATGTTATAGGACAGGATGAAGCAAAGAAGGTTTTATCTGTTGCTGTTTATAATCACTATAAGCGAGTTATGGCACAGAAAGATCTTGATGTAGAATTACAAAAGAGTAATATTATCATGGTTGGACCAACTGGTTCCGGTAAGACTTATCTTGCCCAGACACTTGCGAAGATCATCAATGTTCCATTTGCCATTGCAGATGCGACCACATTGACAGAAGCAGGTTATGTTGGTGAAGACGTAGAGAATATTCTGCTTAAGCTCATTCAGGCGGCAGACTATGATGTAGAACGTGCTCAGTATGGTATCATCTACATTGATGAGATTGATAAGATTACGAAGAAGAGCGAAAATGTCTCTATTACCAGAGATGTATCAGGGGAAGGCGTACAGCAGGCATTATTAAAGATTGTCGAGGGTACTGTTGCAAGTGTACCACCTCAGGGTGGAAGAAAACATCCTCATCAGGAACTGATTCAGATTGACACAACAAATATTTTATTTATTTGTGGTGGAGCGTTTGATGGTCTTGATAAGATTGTAGAAGCGAGACTTGATCGTAAATCCATTGGATTTAATAAAGAAATAGCTGCAAAGACAGAGAAGGATATCGGAGCTGTTCTGAAAGAGGTTACTCCTCAGGACTTAACCAAGTATGGTCTGATTCCGGAGTTTGTAGGTCGTGTGCCGATTAATGTGTCTTTGGAGGGGCTTAATAAGGAAGCATTGGTTCGTATCTTGAAGGAGCCAAAGAATGCCTTGATTAAGCAGTATCAGAAGCTTTTTGAAATTGATGATGTTAAGCTTAGCTTTGAGCCGGAAGCTATTGAAGCAATAGCAGAAAAGGCTTTGGAGAGAAAGACAGGAGCAAGAGGACTCAGATCTATCATGGAAAGTATTATGATGGATGTTATGTATGAGATTCCTTCTGATGAAACAATCGAGAGCTGCGTCATTACAAAGGAAGCAGTTGAAGGAACAAGTCAGCCTTTCATTGTACATCGTGAGGCAGTACATGCTGAACGTGAGAAAAAGGCGAGATAATAAGAATTAGAAATATTTTTGACGCCGCCTTTTATAAGGCGGCGTTCATTTGATTTAAAGGCGTGGATAGAAAATGAATGAAGTAGTAGACAGAAAGTATGAGCTGCCATTGGTAGCTTTAAGAGGTCTGACAGTTCTGCCAGATATGATTATTCATTTTGATTTGAGTAGAGCGATGTCGATTAAGGCAATGGAACAGGCCTTAAATGAAGGTCAGAAGGTTTTTCTTGTTGCGCAGAAGAATCCAAGTGAGGAAATGCCGACCAGAGAGTCTTTGTATGAAGTTGGAACGGTTGCAATGATTAAGCAGGTCACAAAGCTGCCAAATCAGATTAGCCGTGTTCTGGTGGAGGGAATCCAGAGAGCCAGAATCGAAGAGTTGAACAATCATGAAGGCGCTTATTTTAGTGCAGTCATTGAAGAAATAGAAGAGATACAGGAAGATTTAGAACCGCAGGAAGAGGAAGCGTTGATTCGTTCCTTAAAAGAGGTATTTGCAACCTATGTAAAGTTCTTTCCAAAGGTCGGAAAGAGCCTTGGACGTTACTTTAATGAGCAAAATAAGCTGTCCTTTTTACTGAATCAGGTTGCCATTAATACACCATTTTCTTTTGAACAGAAGCAGGGACTTCTTGAAACAACGGATTTAAGAGAACAGGCAGAAATGATGATTACGCTTCTGCTGAATGAATCTCAAATAGCGGCAATACGCTCACAACTTGCTGTTAAGGTGAAGGAAAAGGTAGATAAGAATCAGAAGGACTATATTCTTCGGGAACAGATGTCTGCGATCAGAGAAGAGCTTGGCGATAAGGATCCATATTCTGATGTGGAGCAGTTTGAGCAGGCACTTGAGAAGCTGAAAGCAGATAAGGAAGTAAAGGAAAAGATTCGAAAAGAAATTGCACGTTTCAAGAATGTCATGAGTGCAAGCTCCGAAGGTGCCGTTGAGAGAACTTATATCGAAACCTTACTGGAAATGCCATGGAATAAGGCATCAAAAGATATGCTTGATATGCATAAGGCAGAGGAGATTCTGGAAAGAGATCATTATGGACTTGAGAAGGTGAAGGAGCGAATTCTGGAATATCTTGCAGTCAGAAGTCTTACAAGCAAGGGGGATGCACCAATCGTATGTCTCGTAGGCCCTCCCGGAACCGGTAAGACCTCTATTGCAAGGTCGATTGCAGAAGCATTGAATCGTAAGTATGTAAGAATCTGCCTTGGTGGTGTCAGAGATGAAGCAGAGATAAGAGGTCATCGAAGAACCTATATCGGTGCCATGCCGGGAAGAATTGCAAATGGAATAAAGGAAGCAGGAGTCTGCAATCCATTGATGCTACTAGATGAAATTGATAAGGTAAGCAGTGATCATAGAGGAGATACTTCATCCGCTTTGTTAGAAGTATTAGACCCGGAACAGAACTGCCATTTCAGAGATCATTATATTGAGATACCCCTTGATTTGTCGAAGGTATTGTTCCTTGCAACAGCTAACGATGCAGGAAGTATTCCAAGACCGTTGCTTGACCGTATGGACATTATCGAAGTGGGAAGCTATACATCGAATGAGAAGTTTCATATTGCGAAAAAACATCTTGTAGCAAAGCAGCTTGAGAAGAATGGTATTAAGCAGGAGCAGCTTTCCATCAGTGATGGTGCCTTAAAGGATATCATTGCTTCTTATACAAGAGAAGCAGGCGTACGTGGCTTAGAACGTCAGATTGGTAAGGTGTGTCGTAAGACGGCAAGACAGATTCTTGATGACAAGAATAAGAAATACAAGGTAACGAGCCAGAATCTGGAGAAGTACTTAGGCAAGCCGAAGTTCCGCGAAGATAAGGCGAATGAAAAGGATGATATCGGTATCGTAAGAGGACTTGCCTGGACAAGTGTTGGCGGAGACACCTTACAAATCGAAGTAAATGTGATGCCGGGTAAGGGCGATATTGAGCTGACGGGAAAGCTTGGTGACGTGATGAAAGAGTCTGCTAAGACGGGAATCAGCTATATCAGGTCAATTGCACCAAAATATCATATTGATGCAGAGTATTTTAAGGAGCATGATTTTCACATTCATATACCGGAAGGAGCAGTACCAAAGGATGGACCGTCTGCCGGAATTACCATGGCAACAGCAGTGCTTTCCGCCATTACAGAAACGCCTGTGAACTGCAAGGTAGCCATGACCGGAGAAATAACACTTCGAGGTAGAGTTCTTCCGATTGGAGGATTGAAGGAGAAGCTTCTTGCAGCAAAGACTGCAGGAATTACAACGGTTCTTGTACCTCGCGAGAATGAACGTGATGTTGAGGAGATTTCCAAGGAAATCAAAGACGGAATGGAAATCTGTTACATGGATACCATGGAAGATGTGCTTACAAAAGCTTTTGTTGCAGCTCCAAAGAGTACCAAAAGACAGACGAGAAGTAAGAAAGCATAGAGCTAATTGGAGGAAATATATGGTAATAAAAAATGTCAGTCTGGAAACGGTAATTGGCGTAACCAGCCAGATACCGGAAAATCAGAAGATGGAAATTGCATTTGCAGGAAAGAGTAACGTAGGAAAATCTTCTCTGATTAATGCGTTAATGAATCGTAAGTCACTTGCAAGAACCAGTGCCCAGCCGGGAAAAACACAGACCATCAATTTCTATAATATTAATGATGAGATGTACTTCGTGGATTTGCCGGGATATGGATATGCCAAGGTTAGTCAAAGCGAGAAAGAAAAATGGGGCAAGATGATTGAAAGATATCTTCATAACTCTAAGGTTTTACAGGCCGTATTTTTGCTTATTGATATTCGTCATGAGCCGTCTGCCAATGATAAGCAGATGTATGACTGGATTATGTCAAATGGTTTTCATCCAATTATTATTGCAACGAAGCTTGATAAGATTAAGCGTAGCCAGATTCAGAAGCAGGTTAAGCTTATTAAGCAGGGGCTTGGAGTAGATGCGGACACGATTATTATCCCGTTTTCTTCCGAAACGAAGCAGGGCAGAGAGGAAACCTATGATCTTATAGACCAGTTGCTTGAGCAGTTCAGACAAGAGCATGATGAGATTACAGAAGAATAGGATGCAGACAGACTCAGAAGAAGGCGGAGGCGAATTCGTATGAAGAAACAGTATCAAAGAAATCTGAAAATGATGATTAATCTGTTAATCGCATTAGTGATTGTATTGCTTTTTGTTTTTGTAGTGCCTAAGATTGTTATCTTTTTTATGCCATTTGTAGTAGGTTGGATAATATCCTGTATTGCCAATCCGCTTGTGCATTTTCTGGAAAGCAAGATAAAGATTAAGCGAAAGGCAGGAACGGTAGTCGTTGTTGTTCTGGTTATTGGGGCTATTGTAGGAATAGGATACCTTCTGATATCTATTTTGACAAGGCAGTTGCTAGGGTTTATTGATTCACTTCCGCAGATGTGGGAAGGCCTCGAGCGGGATATATCCAATGCATGGAATGTGATAGACGGAACCTTTCGGAGTATTTCGCCGACCTGGATAGAGACGCTGCAAGCAGCAGGAAATGTAATCGGTGAAGCAATAAAGGGAATTCCGACCAATGCGAAAGCTGTTGCATCGGATGGCGTAAGCGGGGTGATTGGAAGCATTGCTAATGCCGTAATCGGTGTTATTATGTGTATGCTGTCTTCCTATTTCTTCATTGCAGAGAGAGATTACGTGTTTCAGTTTGCAAAAAGGGTGATTCCAGAGTCGGTTTATAGCCGGTATGGGGTAGTTTATAAGAGTCTTAGACAGGCAGTAGGAGGCTATTTTAAAGCACAGTTTAAGATAGAAATATGGATTTATCTTCTGATTTTTATCGGGTTGACCATATTGGGTGTTAATTATGCCTTTTTGATTGCTTTTGTGATTGCAGCACTTGATTTCTTACCGTTTTTTGGGACAAGCATTGTCTTTGTTCCATGGGCAATCCTGAAAGTAATTAGTGGTGATTATTTTATGGCAATCGGTTTTGTTGTGATATGGGGCGTTAGTCAGCTTGTACGTCAGTTGATTCAGCCAAAGATTGTCGGTGACTCGATTGGAATGCCTTCGATTCCGACCTTGATTCTGCTCTACATAGGATATAAGGTTGCGGGTGTAATCGGAATGATTCTTGCAGTACCAATTGGAATTATCATTGTGAATATGTATGAGGCGGGACTTTTTGATACTCCGAAATTAAGTTTGAAGATTCTGTTGGCGAATCTGAACCAGTATCGTAAATTGGATGAGAGCGATCTGGAGGTTTTGAACAAAGATAAAAAAGATAAAAAGGAAGAATAAGAAAAAGGCGCGAGAGTGTAAAAATCATTCTCGTGCCTTTTTTTATTTCTGAGGCTCTCCAAGTAGAAAGATTACAGAGTCAATGACAAGTTGCCGCATCTTGGTATAATCAAGGTTTTTGTGTTTGTGAAAAATAATTTCATGACATAGTGACTCGACCAGATTATAGATGATGTGTGTTTTTTCTGTTAGATTTTCTGTAGAAAATCCAGCCTGAACAAGCAAAATCTCAAGCTGTTCGGTAATTTTCAGCTCTGTTGCAAGCATCATGTTGGCAATTTCTTCATCCATCATAGTCAGTGCTTCCAGTTCTTTATGGGCATGTTGAAATACTTTATGACTCTCTAATAGGGAATCGATAATTTTGTTCAAGGCATCCATAACATCAAGATTGGGCGTGAGTTGGTCATAAATAGGTGTTACCATATGCTCACCATATTGTTCAAGTGCGCAGATAAAGATATCCCTTTTGTCTTTAAAATAACTATATATGATACCAGTAGAGACACCCGCAGCCTTTGCAATATCCGCAGTAGTCGTTTTCTGGTAGCCATTTTCACACATCAGATGAAATCCAACTTCTATGATTCGATTTTTTTTCTCGATGGAACGCTTTTGCTGTGGTTCACGTGTTTTCGCATTTTCCATAATGACATATCCCTTCTAGGCTATTACATAGCCACATATAGTATAGCCTCATTGAAAAGTTTTGTCAAATAATGTGAAATGTATTTCATATTCATATTGACATGTCGTTTGGAATAAAATACAATATGAATATGAAATATGTTTCATATTTACACAAAGATATATTTCATGTAGATTGCAGACAAGAATATTGTTCTTGGGAATAGCGAGTGTAGAAAAACAAACGCATAGAAACAGTAAAACAGAAAAGAGGAGTGTTATGAAGAAAAAGCAGGTTATGAAGTTAGTTGGAGTCATAGTTATTGTTGCAGTGGTTGTGGGAACAACAGCTTTTGCAGGAACATCGACCATGAAAGTAACAACACAGACAGTGGAAAGTGCAGCAATCACGCAGACGGTAGAGGCAGAAGGGCATATAGAGAGTGAGAATGAGAAGGCATATTATGCGCAGGTTTCTGCACCGGTAGAAAACTTTTCACTGGAAAATGGAGATTTGGTTCAGGCAGGGGAGTTATTAGTAAGCTATGATACCGAGGATATGGATAGAAATGTCGTACAGGCAAAGCTGCAGGCTCAGGCTCTTGAATGTGGGTATGCAGGAAGTGTCCAGCAGAGCAGAGAAATGACACAGGCTTATGAGGAGGCACAGACAAAGGATGCAGAATATCAGCAGGCATATCAGGCTGTACTTACGAATGTAAATGACCTGCAGCTTAATATAGAAGTAGTTGCGGATTCTGTGGAAGATCAAAGCAAGGAGATTAATTTGCAAATCGCTCAGTTGCAGGCAGAGATTGCACAGAAGAATGCAATTGCTTCGGATGATAGTCTTTCCGTAGATGATAGAAATGATTATTTACAGCAGGCAGCATGGATGGAAGTAGAAGTAGCAAAGCTGCAAAAAAAGCTGCTGGGGCTTGCCGAAACGGGAGCAACACCCATTGAAAACCGTTATTTTCAGGAAGCAGAGCTTTTCTTAAATGAGGTTGCAACACAGAGAAGTATGTTGCAGCAGGAGATGTTAAGCACGAAGTATGCCGCATCCAATGCGTCACAGCTTGGACAGCTTGCCAAGAATGTAGAATTGGCACAGGAAACAGTAAGCTGGAATGAGGCTGAGGTAGAGAAGGCAGCAGAAGGAATCGTAGCGGAGTTTGCTGGTGTAGTAAGTGAAGTTACACTAGAGGAAGGGGCTTATGTTGCAGAAGGAACAAGACTCTTTACCATTAAGGATAACAGTAACCTGAGAGCCGTTGTTGAAGTCACAAGCCATGAAATGAGCCAGATTGAAGTTGGTCAGTCTGCAAGTGTTGAAATTGGTGGAAATCGATATGAAGGAGAGGTTTCCCAAATCCGTATGGAGACGGTGACAGATGCACAGAATAAGGCAAAGCTTCAGGTGGAGGTACATATTAAGAATCCTGACGAACAGATTTATCTTGGAACAGACGTTGATGTAACGATTCAGACAGGGGCGAAGGAGCAGGCGGTTCTGATTCCGAATGCAGCATTGTATGCAGATGATGGTGGTGATTATTGCTATATTCTGGAAAATGGTGTGATTGCCAAGAGATACTTGACCTGTGGACTGTCCGGTGATGATATGACAGAGGTAATAGAAGGGCTTTTAGCTGGTGAACAGGTTATTACAGATGCCATGACTGACGAAAAGGTCGGCACAAGTGCAACTGGGAGGTAATAGCATGGCGCAGCAGGCATTTATTCAATTTGACAAGGTTAGCAAGGAATATGGTTCCGGTGACAGACATTTCTATGCGTTAAAGGATGCAACGTTTTCCATTCATCAGGGGGAAATGGTTGTCATTTTAGGACCAAGTGGAGCAGGTAAGAGTACTCTGTTGAATCTATTAGGAGGAATGGACACGGCATCAAGTGGAACAATCTGGTCATGTGGCGAGGATATCAGCAGCTATAATGATGCAAAACTCACCGATTATAGGGCAAGGAATGTAGCGGTTGTGTTTCAGTTTTACAATCTCATCCCGACACTGACGGCATATGAAAATGTAGCTTTGATGAAGGATATTGTAAATGATACCTTAGATCCGGCAGAAGCCCTCAAAGCAGTAGGGCTTGCAGAACATATGCATCAGTTCCCGGCACAGATGTCAGGTGGGGAGCAGCAGAGAACGTCCATCGCAAGGGCAATTGCCAAGAATCCAAAGCTTTTGCTCTGCGATGAGCCAACAGGTGCACTGGATACGAACACAGGACGTGATGTATTAGAACTTCTTGTCCGCATGAGCAGGGAAGAGAAGAAAACGGTTGTTATGGTTACTCATAACAGCTTCTTTGCAGATATTGCAGATAAAGTGATTCGTGTGAAAAATGGTGGAATTGAATCCGTAACCATAAATGAACATCCAAAGAGTGCAAGTGAGGTGAGCTGGTAATGCTTAGAAGAAAGCTTTTTCGTGATTTATGGCAGAACAGGACACAGTTTCTGTCTATCTTTCTCATGGCTTTTTTAGGACTTTTTGTCTTTGCTGGAATTGATGCGGAAAGCAATGGAATTGGGTTATCCACCGATTATTATTATGGAGAGACAAAGCTTGCAGATAACTGGGTAGTTGGTGGAGGATTTACGAATGAAGAAGTGAAGGCAATCGAGGGATTGGCACAGGTAGCAAGTGTTGACCGCCGTGTGCAGATAGCAGCAAAGGCTAAGTTGGGCAATGATGAAGAATTGGATATGGAGTTGAACTTTATGGAGTCCATAAGCAGCTCTTTTCCTTACTTAATAGAGGGAGAGGAATTTCAGGCAGATAAGGAAGGAATCTGGCTGGAAGAGCTGTTTGCAAAGGAATGGAATCTGGGAGTCGGTGATTATCTTACGCTTGAGTATGAAGGAAGAGAATTCACCGAACAGATTAAGGGAATCATTATCCATCCGGAATATGTATTTTATACGTTGAATAGCGATAGCATGATGCCAACCTATGGTAAATATGGTTATGGCTTTTTAGCTTCTAAAGAGTTTCCAATGCAGGAGGGAATTGTCTATAACCAGCTTGTGATTAAACAGAATAAGACAAAAGACAACAGTTTGGTGGAAGGTGCTATAAAAGATGAGATAAAAAATGTGTTAGACAGAGAAGATGTTGTGGTGTTGGATCGAACACAGAATACGGGACTAGAGAGTATCGCATCGGAAAAAGCACAACATGAGTCGATGGGAATTATGTTCTCAGCAGTCTTTTTGCTGATTGCAATTATGGGAATTGTAACAACCATGACGCGAATGACGTCTAATCAGAGAATCCAGATAGGAACGCTTAAGGCACTTGGCTTTTCAAAGAGAAAGATAACATGGCATTATGTATCTTATGGAATGGTTATCAGTGCAGCAGGAAGTATTCTTGGTGCATGGATTGGAGCAGGTACGCTACCGTATCTGTTCCTGCCGAGCATGACAGCTTTTTACGTTTTACCGGAATGGAAGCTTGGAATATCGAACCAGTCCTATATTGCAATTGTGTTAGCCATTGTCATATCTACCATTGTCAGCTTCTTGTCTTGCAGGAAGGAATTAAAAGATATGCCGGCAATTACCTTAAAGCCGGCTGCACCCAAAAATATTCGTCATTCTATGCTGGAAAAGAGTAAGCTCTGGCTTGCCATGAATTTCTCAACCCAGTGGAATATACGTGACATTAAGCGAAACAAGGCAAGAAGTATTATGGGAATTGCAGGTGTTGCAGGATGTACGATGCTTTTAGTCTGTGCCTTTGGTATGAAAGACTGTTGTGATGAATTCGTGGTATGGCAATATGGTGATTTGATTACCGGGCAGTATAAGCTGATGTTTGCAGAGAGTGCATCAGAGGTAGAAAAAAGAGAATATGCACAACAGCTGAAAGGACAGCTCATTCAGGAAGGCAGTTGTGAATTTCGCAAGGGCGATGTAATAAAATCAGGAAGTATTACCGTTATTGAGGAAGGAAATTATATTCACTATCAGGAGGAAAATGGGGAAGAAATTGCATTGCCGCAATATGGTGTTGCGCTTTCCGTGAAAATGGCAAATACGCTTGACTTAGAAGTGGGAGATTTTATCGAATGGCACATTGTGGGAGAAGAAGACTGGGAGAGAACCAGAGTTACTGCACTTTATAGAACACCAACAGGACAGGGAATTACGATGTATCGACAGGCATATGAAGAATTGGAGTATGATTTTGTACCAACTTCTCTTTATACGAATAGGACCATTCCGCAATCCGTGAAGGACAATGATGCCGTATCCGGTGCCATTAGTATCGAACAGCTTAAAACAGATCTGGATGAAAATATGGAAATGATGAATCTGATGGTAGTGATTCTTATTATTGCCGCCGTCGTTCTGGGTGTTATTGTACTCTATAATATGGGCGTACTTTCCTTTATGGAGAAGACCAGAGAAGTAGCGACGCTTAAGGTGCTAGGCTTTTCTTCGGGAAGAATCCGTAAAATCTTAAGCCAGCAGAATGCATGGATTACCGTGATCGGTATTGTCCTTGGTATGATTTTGGGGTATCAGTTTTTAGATATCATGATGCAGACAATGTCGGAGGATAACGATATGCCAACGGTTATTTATCTGTTATCCTATGTGTATTCCATTATTGGAACATGGGGAGTATCTTTTGGAGTAAATTATTTCCTTTCCGGTAAGGTAAAAACCATCTGTATGGTCGATGCCTTAAAAGGAGTAGAGTAACTAAAATATCTTTACAAACTATAGGCTGGTATATTAAAATATAATGATGAACGTCTCCCAAGGCAGGTGTGTTTTGGGAAGGGAAGAAAGGGACTAGAGATAGTATGAGTGATATGGAAAAAAATATCGAAGCAAATAGTAGTGAAGAGAAAGAAGTAGTATCCAGAAATTTTATCGAGCAGATTATAGATAAGGATCTGGCTGAGGGTGTATATGACACCGTGCATACCAGATTTCCACCGGAACCAAACGGCTATCTGCATATCGGACATGCAAAGAGTATTCTTTTGAATTACGGTCTGTCACAGCAGTATAATGGTAAGTTCAACATGCGTTTTGATGATACCAATCCAACGAAGGAGAAGGTAGAGTTTGTTGAGTCCATCAAGGCTGATATCGAATGGCTTGGGGCTGATTGGGAAGACAGATTGTTCTTTGCCTCTGATTATTTCCAGCAGATGTATGAAGGTGCAGTAAAGCTGATTAAGAAGGGAAAGGCTTATGTGTCTGACCTGACAGCAGAAGAGATTCGTGAATATAGAGGAACATTGACAGAGCCTGGTAAGGAAGATCCATCTGCAAGCAGAAGTGTAGAAGAGAATCTTGCCTTATTCGAGGATATGAAGAACGGAAAGTTTGCAGATGGTGAGAAGGTGCTTCGTGCTAAGATTGATATGGCATCTCCTAACATCAATATGAGAGATCCGGTTATCTATCGTGTGGCTCATATGACACATCACAGAACAGGTGATGCATGGTGCATCTATCCGATGTATGACTTTGCGCATCCAATTGAAGATGCTATTGAAGGAATTACCCATTCTATCTGTACATTGGAATTTGAGGATCACAGACCACTTTATGACTGGGTTGTAAAAGAACTTGAATATCCACAGCCACCAAAGCAGATTGAGTTTGCAAAGCTGTATCTTACCAACGTGGTAACCGGTAAGAGATATATTAAGAAGCTCGTGGAAGAGGGTATCGTAGATGGCTGGGATGACCCAAGACTCGTTTCTATCGCAGCGCTTAGAAGAAGAGGCTTTACACCGGAATCCATTAAGAAGTTTGTAGAGCTTTGTGGTGTCAGCAAGGCGAATTCCTCAGTAGATTACGCAATGCTTGAGTACTGTATTCGTGAGGACTTAAAGCTCAAGAAGCCAAGAATGATGGCAGCACTTGACCCGATCAAGCTTGTAATCGACAATTATCCGGAAGGTGAAGTAGAGTACCTTGAAGTACCAAATAACCTTGAAAATGAGTCACTCGGAAGCAGACAGGTTCCATTCTGTCGCGAGTTATATATTGACAGAGATGATTTCATGGAAGAGCCACCTAAGAAGTATTTCAGATTGTTCCCAGGTAACGAGGTTCGTCTGATGAGTGCATACTTTGTAACCTGTACAGGCTTTGAGAAGGATGAAAATGGCAACATCACTACCGTTCATTGTACTTATGATCCAGAGACAAAGCAGGGAAGCGGCTTTACTGGAAGAAAAGTAAAGGGAACGATTCATTGGGTTCCGGCACCTTATGCAGTAAAGGCTGAGGTTCGTCTCTATGAGAACATTATTGATGAAGAAAAGGGTGTATACAATGAGGATGGTTCTTTGAACCTCAATCCAAACTCTCTTACTGTATTAAAGGAGTGCTATCTTGAGCCGGCATTGAAGGATGCAAAGGCTTATGAAAGCTTCCAGTTTGTAAGACAGGGATTCTTCAATGTAGATTACAAGGATTCCACACCGGAAGCACCGGTATTCAACAGAATCGTATCCTTAAAGAGTTCCTTCGTATTACCTAAATAAGACATAAATTATAAGAAGAATCGTGCATGCGATTCTTCTTTCTATATCTATAAGACAGAAAGGTGTAAAGGCATGAAATATAAGTGTTTGGTGTTAGATCATGATGATACCGTAGTAGATAGTACGGCAAGTATTCATTATCCGGCATTTTTGGAAGCATTAAGAATTATGCGACCGGGAGAAACCATTACGTTGGAAGACTATTTTCGTGAGAATTTTGATCCGGGATTTATAGAACTTTGTAAGCAGAGATTTCACATGACAGAGGCAGACCTTGAGATAGAGGTAAATATCTGGAGAGATTATGTGAGCAATCATGTGGCACATGCCTATCCGGGAATGAAAGAGATTATCGAAAGATTCCGTAGAGAAGGTGGAAAAATTTGCGTGGTATCTCATTCTTATGATTTTAATATTCGTCGGGATTATGAGGCGAATGCGTTACCAATGCCAGATATGATTTTTGGATGGGAATGTCCACCGGAGCAGAGAAAGCCGCTTCCGTATTCATTAGAGAAGATTTCTAAGACATACGATATCAAGCCACAGGAAATGGTTATGGTAGATGACTTAAAGCCGGGCTATGACATGGCAAGAAGTTTTGGTGTTCCCTTTGTAGGTGCCGGATGGGGATATGATATCCTTGAAATCAGAAACTTTATGAAGCAGAACAGTGATTACTATTTTACAAAAGTAAGTGAATTGGAGCAGTTTTTATTTGAATAGGAATGAATAACGTATAAAAAAGCCACGCGTGAGCGTGGCTTTTCACATATCGAATCCTTATAAATCTTCGTCATCGTCATCAAAGAATTCTTCTGTTTCGTCTGCATCAGCATCATCCTGATAAGTGGAAGAAACAGAGGAAGTAGGAGGAATGATGACAGTAGGCTCTACCGGAGTAACAGAAGGTTCTGCAGCATCTGCTACATCATCTTTATCGTCCATAGCAGAGGATGCTTCCGGAGCGGTCATTTCCTCGACGAATTCTTTCGCTTTATCTAACTTTTCAGCTACATTGAACTGAACAATCTTTTCTTTGGTCTTGTCGATGGTTTCGATAACTTTCTCACCAATGATTTCCTTAGCACTTTCTAAATCCAAGGAAACATAAGAACGATTCTTACCGTGAGGCATTTCCATGTCATCATCATCATCGTCAAAATCGTCATCGAAATCGTCAAAATCATCTATGTCATCCATATCCTTTAATGGATCTTCATTCTTCTTCTGAAGATAATAGTAGGTACCGGCTGCGGCTGCACCGGCGAGTGCACTGAACATTACAAACTTGCCGAATTTCTTTGCCATAATAGTACTCCTTTCGTGTTTAACGTTTTATACAGATATGTTATATTCTAATACTATTTTACGGAAATGAAAAGAGAATATGTATAAATTTTATGATAATTTAAGAGGTAACATAATGATTTGATATAACTTGTAGACATAGTTCTAAAGTACTAAAAAAATTCAAAAAACTATTGCAAATTGTCTAAAGGATGTTTATACTTTAGTTAGAAATAAATATCAAATTTGCTTGCTGATGGATAGACTTGAACAATATTTAGTTCAGGTCTTTTCTTTTGCATGGTCAGGTGCAAAGAACATGTCGTATATGTGACATTTCAATTGTGCAAGAATGTGCATAATATAGTAGCTATTCGTAATAGCGGAAAAGTCAGAAAAAGGATGTGAAAGGGAATGGACTTCAAAAGACGTAAGATAAGGCTTGGAGACTTATTGGTAGAAACAGGTGCCATTACGCAGGAACAGCTGGAACATGCACTGCAGAAACAGAAGAAAACCAATCTAAAGCTTGGTGAGACACTTGTTGATGAAGGCATTATCACAGAGGATGATATTGCAAAAGCGCTAAGCCAGCAGCTGAATCTGGAAATCATTGATTTGCAGAACATCAATATTGATAAAGCAGTAGTAGGTCTTGTTCCCGTTAATCTTTTAAAGAAGTATACCATGATTCCCTTTGCGTTCAATGAGAATAACAAGAACATTTTAAGGGTTGCCATGGAAAATCCGTTGGACACTTATGCGCAGGAAGATATTTCCATTATTACGAACTATCAGGTAGAACCGGTTGTTGCAACGACCCGAAGCATTATGCTTGCCATAGATAAGTGCTATGGACAGGACGATGTTAAGAGTGCATTAAAGCAGTATGCCAAGGAGAAAAAGCTTGAAATCGAGGAAGATGTACAGGAAGACGAAGATGTCAACAGTTCTCCAATCGTTAAGCTGGTTAAGGAAATGATAGACCTTGCGGTACGTCAGCGTGCATCCGATATTCATATTGAGCCAATGGAGGAATACATCCGTGTCAGATACCGAATCGACGGTGTGCTCCAGAAGAAAGCAAAATACAATATTTCCGTATTGCCGGCTATTATCGCCAGAATCAAGATTATTGGCGGTATGGATATTTCCGAGAAGAGAAAACCGCAGGATGGTCGTATTACACAGGTTGTAGACCATGTGGAATATGATATCCGAGTATCCATTCTTCCTACGGTATTTGGTGAGAAGGTCGTTATGCGACTTACCGCCAAGATGGCTCTTACCAGAGAAAAGAGTCAGTTAGGATTAAAGCCTTACGAACTGAAACAGTTTGATTATATTTTAAGTAATCCACACGGTATCCTGTTAGTAACAGGACCAACTGGAAGTGGTAAATCCACGACATTGTATACCGCATTGAGTGAACTCAATACCAGTGATGTAAATATCATCACCGTTGAAGACCCTGTCGAAGCCAATATCGACGGAATCAATCAGGTTCAGGTCAATCCCAAGGCAGAGCTTACCTTTGCCAGTGCGCTTCGCTCTATTTTGCGACAGGACCCTGACATCATCATGATTGGTGAGATTCGAGATCAGGAAACGGCAGCAATTGCAGTTCAGGCATCCATTACCGGACATTTGGTAGTAAGTACCCTTCATACC
>CAYUKO010000014.1:0-38366 GCA_964445375.1 uncultured Roseburia sp. | reverse complement strand
TATTTTTTCTTTTCCCCGGAATGCCCATTTTTAGCCCTTTATCCGCTATACAATTGCTATTTTATATGAGAATTGTAGGAATTGTGTAACAATTCTTTCTCATTGGCACATATTGTGTTTCCTACTCTTTTTCTATCCCTTTTTTCGTCTAGACATTACAATCAATAAGGAACTATTTAAAGCATAAACGATTTCGTAGCTGAAATCTTCTATCACATAATAGGGCATCCGTTTCTTATATAAATAACATACAAGAATCGAATGCCCTGTTATACTTTTATTTATTTGCTATTCTTTGAGAAATGATATCTCTCATTTCCTCTTTTTCACGACCAATGGCAAAGGCTAACTCGGTATAAAGGTTATTCTCTGCAAGCTTGAAGAAATAATCATCAACGGAAGTATTTTTCTTCCCTTGTGCTGTTCTTCTTTCTTTTCTATGATACATGTTCTTAATAATACTAATCAGCTTCTGAGGATCACAGCTCTGAATGGCTTCTTTATATTTCTGTTCACGCTGCTTATCATCCGATATCCACGCCTCTTCAACCTCTGGGATCTGTTCGATAATCTTCCACGCTTCTTCTTCGGTAACTACTTTACGCAATCCTGTATCCGCTTTATCTACCGGAACATACAATCTTGAATTCGCCTCGCCAATGGGATTTAAGAAAAAATACATTCTATCCTTATTCGCCGAGGATATGTCAAGACGTCCAATATCTTCTACTTTGCAAATTCCATTATTTGCTTTTACAACATAGTCACCTATTTCAAACATTTTATCACTACCCTTTCAAACTTTTCAACATAGTGTCTGCAATCCTACTTGGTTATTTTAACATTTTTTGCTTTTGTTTCGTAAGCAAAATCTTGCACCATCCGTTGATTTTGGCAGTTTTCGCTGAATAGAAGCGCTTTATGTTTGAGCAATATTACCATGTATATTTTATTTGATTACGAATTCCGTAGCGGCAGCTGTCAGGAAAGCGTTTTTGAAAGCTTTCATTATACTATAATGTATCTTCTTGTATCTTCTCCTGGAAAATCTTCAAAATTTTCGAAAAAATATATTTTTTGCATTATATTGCTCTTTTTTGCAAAATATTAGCGAATTCTATTGACATTTTGTGCAATTTGGCGTATGTTTAATCTTGTTTAGTGTAATATTGACAAAATGTATTTAGTAAGAGGGGTAATTAAATATGCAATCTGTTGGATTTAAAATTAATGCTGTGGAAAATGGCTGGTTTGAAGCGGAGTTTCGTACCTATTCCAGAAGAATAGCGGTTTCTGCTTCTGATAAATGGGGAAATGATGCACCTAAGCATCTTGTTAAATTAGTAAATCAGTTGGTTTCTGGAAAAATAAAATCCGGTTATGTTACATTTGACGAAACGCCGGGAACTTATGTACTTTTTATTGACAATTCCAGTGATACCTCTCTTTTATATATTTTCTATTCCACAAGAGAAACATGCCTTTGGAAAGAACTTCATACCTATGGTGAAATGAGTTTATCTGATTTGCTTAAGAAAATTGAAGTAAAAGAATTACTATTTTTTGCAGAGGTTGACTTAGTACATTTGGCTGACTGTCTTTATAGAGAATTTGATATCTATACGGACTCAAAGCATTTATCTTTATATGAAGAGAATTGGAATTCTTTTCCAACCAAAGAATTCAATAAACTGGAAGCCTTAATCAGGCCAGAAGCTTATTCTCATATTAAATTCGTTACTGCATAAAAAATATTCATAGAAAACCCGAAAGCTTATAATCCTGCTTTCGGGTTTTCTTTTATTCTTATGACTGAATGAATTGTAATATTTCTGATTTTGATTTTAAGCCTATCATAGTAGCTGCAGGCTCTCCTCCTTTGAATAACATCAAAGTTGGTATTGACATGACTCTATAGCGTATTGCTATCTGATCTGCTTCGTCTGTATTTACTTTACAGATTTTTACATCATTGACGCTTTCTGAAAGTTCGTCAATAATAGGACCAAGCATCTTACATGGTCCACACCAGGGTGCCCAGAAATCCACTAATACAGGAACTTCTGACTGCAACACTTCCTGTTCAAAATTGTTATCATTTACATGAATTACTGCCATTTTATCACCATGCCTTTCTATATTTATTCTATCTCTTCTATTCCTGTTGCGCAAGCATGTCCTCAATGAAGATGCCATACCCCTTTGCCGGATCATCTACAAGTACATGCGTTACTGCTCCTACAATTTTATTGTCCTTAATAATACATGCGCCTGACATGCCCTGAACAATCCCACCTGTTAATTCTAATAACCGCTCATCTGTTACACGAAAGGAAATCTGCCGATTCTTATTTTCTTCCTGATAAGATAATCTGGTTATTTCTATATCATAGTAATCGGTTGTTCCAGCTACATTACAATATATCTGCGCATCGCCTGTCGTTATCTCGTGCTTCAAAGCGACAGGCAATGCCGCCGAATCACTGTTCTGAAAAAAATCATCCGTTACGACTCCATAGATTCCTTCTCCTGTATTTTTTGTAATCACTCCTGTTACTTTATCCGGTTGATATTCTATGACACCTGTCAGTTCTCCCGGCTCTCCTCTTTGTCCTTTTTGAATAGCAACAATCTGCGTTTGATAAAGCAAGCCATTTCCAAGCTTTAAAAGTTCCCCTGTATCCATATCATTAATACCGTGTCCTAATGCCCCAAAATGGTTATTCTCATCCACATACGTCATCGTTCCGATTCCTTGCGCACTATCCCTTAGCCATGCACCAATTTTATAGTTTCCCTGCTCATCACTCTCCGGCTTTATTTTCACCTGTATGACTTCTTCCTTTCTGGAAACCTGAAAAATAATATCTTTGCCACCACTTTGCTCTACATATTCTTTAATCTGCTTCTTGCCTGTTATGGCAACTCCATCCATGGCAGTAAGGTAATCCCCTGCCTGGAGCTTATACATGGATGGCGAACCTTTTTCTCCTGACATAGCTTCGAATTCCCCTGTATCAATCACTAATACCCCTTGTGTTTTCACATAGATACCAATAGGTTCCCCTACTGGCGTGAGCTTGGTATCTTCAATCACTTCGATATCTATGTTTTTGAGAGGTAACACACCAAAGAGCTTAAGTTCCATTTCATACGAATCTTCGTTCTGCCCTGCAACAAGAGTAACCGGCTGGTTCAATGCGATTACTCTTGATGAATCTGTAAGAATCGTACCGGAAGCAGGAATTCCAAAGTTAATCTCCTCACTTGTTCCCGCCTTAATTCGTATTGTGTCGGGAATACTTTGCTTATAATAACTATAAGAAGCCCAGCAGAACATTCCAATCGCAAAGCCAAGAAATATATACAAAAAGACTCGATATTTATGAACTCTTTGTTCCATCTTAATCACCATACTTTCCCGAAATCTTATCTTCACCTTTTGTAGTATATGGATTTTTCGAAAAAATACAGATGCTTTATCAATAAAATTTATTTTCCATTTTTAGCTTTTTAATTATTGTTGTTCGTTCATTTATATGTTAACATATAAATATTCAGACTATTCAACAAATAATCTTAGGGGATTTTGTGTTAAGGGAGAAAATAATATGTATCACGATTCTGTAACAGGATTACCGGCTTTGGAATCCTTTCTTGATTTTACCGAAAAAATGTGGACCACTTCGGGATCTGGCCGTTTTGCTCTCCTTTCGGTAAATATTGGTTCTTTTCATAAGTTCAATCAACATTATGGTTATGCCCAGGGAGATGTTCTTCTCTCTCTTTTTGCGCAAAGACTTATTCGTAACAGCGAACATATTTTATCAGGATGTCGTGAAAAAGCAGATTTTTTTCTGCTTCTATTAGACAAAAAAGAAATAAACCTCTCTCATATAGAGGAGTATCTTCGTACCATTTTTGCCGCATTTAAAGAGGAAATATCCTCCTTATATCCTGCTGCATCACTTTCCTTTAACATTGGTATCTGTCTGCTATCGGAGGGCGTCCACTCTCTGACAGATGCTTTTCAATACGCCACATATGCCAGAAAGTCATTGGAATCTTCCTTCAAAGGATCCGATATTTCCATTGCTTTCTATCAAGATGCACTATTAGGTAAAACAAATTGCGAACATCGTATTCTTCCTCTTTTTGAAGATATCATGATAAATAACCATTTTATTTTGTATCTTCAACCTAAGTTTGATCTTGACACTTCGAATATCATTGGCGCTGAAGCCCTTGTCCGGATCATGGACAGCAACGGGAAACTCTTAAAGCCAAATATTTTCTTACCTGTCCTTGAAAAATACAATCTTGCCTACGAGCTTGACCTGCTTGTCATGGAGAGTATTCTAAAACTGGTAAGTCATTGGAAAGATGCCGCATTAGCACCACTGCCAATTAGTGTTAATCTTTCCGAACATGATTTTTCAAATCCGGAGTTTATGAAGATTTTTCATGAACTGATGGATAAATACCCGAATTTACAGGAATATCTGGAATTTGAAATCACAGAAAGCAGTATGCATCGTAATCCCGATTACATGCTTGAAGCAATTTCCCAGATTCATCAGATGGGATGCAAAATCAGTCTTGATGGGTTTGGAAAAGAGGTTCTTTCCATCAATACACTTGGAATCCCTCCTGTTGATGCTGTTAAATTCGATAAAAGTGTCCTGATTACCAGTATGCGTGGTGGGCAAAATATGCATGTGCTAAAAAGACTTGCTGAAATGTTTGACGATTGTGAAATTCCTGTCATTTGCGAAGGTATCGAGAATGAATCAGAAGAATCCTTTATCAAGGAATGTGGTATTCATTTTGTTCAGGGATATTATTATGGCAGACCTGTGCCAATTGACTTATTCGAGAAAAAATATATGATTTATGAATTTACTCTGAGTTTTTCTTAACGTAAATAAAATAAAAAGCTGTTGTATGGATGTGTCTCTCAACATACAACAGCTTTTCTGTTCATATGGTTTATTTTCTATTAACTAACGTAGCTCTTTCTTCTTGTCTGCGGCTTTCTGAAGAAGCTCTTTTGCATTTTCCCTTACGGCATCCGTAATCTCTTCTCCACCTAAAAGTCTTGCAAGTTCTTCCACAACCTCATCAGTTTCAAGCTGTGTAATTCCGGTCACTGTCGCATTGTCAACTGCCTGCTTGGCAATTCTGAAATGCTGATCTGCCATTGCCGCAATCTGTGGCAAGTGAGTAATACAGATTATCTGATGTCCACCGGATAAAGCACCAAGCTTCTCGGATACTTTCCATGCCGTTTTACCACTGATACCGGTATCAATTTCATCAAATATCATGGTCGGTATCTTATCTCTGGATGCCAGCACGGTCTTAATGGCAAGCATAATTCTTGACAATTCACCACCACTTGCTACATTTCCAAGGCTCTTTAAAGGTTCACCCGGATTGGTGGATATCATGAATTCTACATCATCAAAGCCACTGGAAGAATATTCTTCTTTCTGTCTGACCTGAATCTCAAATTGTACCTCTAAGAAGTTTAAATCCGTCAATGCCTTTATCATATCGGAAGAAAGCTTCTTTGCTTCCTTTGCTCGAATGGAAGAGGCTTTCTGGCATAATTTCTGTAATTCTTCGGTTGTCGCTTTTAGCTTTGTCTGTAATTCCAGTTTATAGGCATCTGCATTTCGCAGTTTTTCTATTTTCTCTTCTACTGTTTTCTGATATTCCAAAACCTTTTCTATGGTTCCACCATATTTGAGTTTTAAATGGTTTAACAGATTCAATCGTTCTTCGGTATCTGCAAATACCTGTCCATCAAATTCCATATCAGAAAGATATTCGGCAATACTTCTGTTAAAATCACTTAAAAGATTATCGATATTGGCTAACTCTGCTGCAAGCTCTGTGGCTTTGGCATCATATTCTTCTATCGAATGTAGTTCTCTGACTGCCCTGCCGACTGCATCTGCTGCTGTCTGGTCGTCACCAGAGCCTGTCATCTGATACGCTCTGGAGGCTGCCTCTACAATCTGTCTGCTGTTAGACATTCTGCGATATGAAGTCTCTAATTCTTCATCCTCTCCCACAACCAAACTTGCATCTTCGATTTCCTGATATTCAAATTCTGCAAGGGAAAGCTCTTTTGCCTTCACGCTTTCATCAGCACCAAAGGACTCTAATTCCTTCTGCAGCTGCGTATAGGTATGATATACCTTTTTGATCTTATCCTTAACTACAGCTAAATCCTCTCCTGCAAAGGAATCGAGTATAGACAAATGATTCTTCTTATACAGTAATGACTGATGTTCATGCTGTCCATGAATGTCAATCAGTAGTTCTGAAAGCTCCTTGAGCTGTTTTGTTGTTGCTGTTTCACCGCATATTTTACATATGCTTCTTGTCGGTTGTATCTTTCGCTGTATGATAATGATTCCATCCTCTTCCACCGGAATCTCAAGCTTCTTAATAGTAGAAAGTACATCCTCATCCGTCACCTGGAATACCAGCTCTACCAATGCATATTCTGCACCGGTTCGAATCATATCCTTATCTGCTCTTGCTCCAAGGGCAAGATTCATAGAGCCAATAATAATTGATTTACCGGCTCCCGTTTCACCACTTAAAATATTAAGTCCTTCTTTAAAATTAACTTCTGTCTCCTTTATCAGAGCCAGATTCTTTACATGCAAACTTATCAGCATAACCCTTCTCCTTATGTATCTCCCCTGACCATTTGTAAAACTCCTGCACGAATCCTACCTTGCGAATGATACACTTCAGATTATCGTAATTCTGTGAATTTTTCGCGTTATTTTCCTTCTAATATCTTATTGATTTTCTCCATGACAACCATCGTATCATCTACAGACTTTACTGCTGCCATAATGGTATCATCACCGGCAATACAGCCAACAATTTCCGGAAACTTCATAGCATCCAATGCTGCTGCCACTGCCATTGCCATTCCCTGGACAGTTTTAATGACAAGAATATTTTGCGCCATATTCATAGATACAAAACCATCACGCAATACGCGAATGAACTTGTCCCCTAAATAGCTGTCGTCATTTTTCAGTATAATATATTTCTGCTTGCCATTTCCAGTAGCAATTTTTGATAATTTCAGTTCTCTGATATCTCTCGAAACCGTTGCCTGTGTTACATCAAAGCCTTCTTCTCGAAGATATGCTGCAAGTTCTTCCTGCGTTTCAATATCGTACTTGTTAATCAAATCAACCACGACTTCATGTCTTTGTCTCTTCATCCGAATACCATGCCTTTCACGCAATTTATTTAGTAAATTCGCATCTTCTTCTGTAACGTTTCCAAAAAGCTGACTTTACTAAGCTTCATAATCTTCGTTACTTTATCCGAACGGATAATTCTTATCTTATCGCCTTCATTGAGATTCACAGGATGTCTTCCATCAAAACTTGCACTTACTTCCTGTTTCTCACCCGGCTTATATTCTGCTATTTCAACATCTATCACATCATCCTCTGAAAGAATAATGGTTCTGTTATTTGCTAATGTATGAGAACATACAGGGGTCATCATGATCAGTCTTGCCCGAGGTTCCACTATCGGTCCTCCTGCGGAAAGATTATATGCGGTAGAACCTGTCGGTGTCGAAATAATCATTCCATCCGCACTATAGGTACTAAGCAGTTGACCATTTACATAGATGTTAAATTTAATAACATGTAAAGCACCTTTTCGGTTGATTACAATATCATTTAACGCAATCATCGGCGCCATACCGGAACCGGATATCACCGGAATTCCACTTAGCATCATTCTGCTTTCCACTTCATATTTATCATCCATCAGACTGTCAAGTGCCGCTGCTATCTGATCCTTTTCTACCTCTGCAAGATAGCCAAGCGTTCCGAGATTCACACCAATCATGGGAATATTCATTCCAAGATATTCTCTTGCCGCTCTCAGCATAGTACCATCTCCACCAAGGACTATAATGCCTTCCACGCTATCATCTGCACATTCTTTACATACGCAGCCTTTTTCTAATAAATAATCACGTATGTAGGTGGTTGTACTTCCATCCTTATCTTTCAACTGATTTGTATAAATATGAAATATTTTCATCTATGCTCCCATGCCTTGTATTATCTTAATTGTATCATATTTTATAGAAATTTCTAGCAATTTCCTTAAACATCCAATGTTTTATGGGCGTTTTCTACCGTTGCCTGAATGAGTTCTGCATACTTTTCATGTGCTGGTATTTCATCCGAAATTGGCCGTATTGCCTTATATATATGCAATAAATATTCAATATTTCCTTCCGGTCCACGAATCGGTGAAAACTCAAGATTTCTGATTTCAAACCCAAGGCTTACTGCAAAATCCATAACCGTTTCTATCACTTCTTTATGTACAGAAGGTTCTCTGACTACGCCCTTCTTACCAACCTTTTCCTTGCCGGCTTCAAACTGAGGCTTAATAAGACATACCATCTGTGCCTCCGGTTTTAAGAGCTGATATGCCGGTCCCAATATCTTTGTCAGTGAGATAAAGGACACATCTACGGATGCAAAATCCAAATCATCCTGAATATCATCTCTTACCATATAACGGAAGTTGGTTTTCTCCATACATACAACACGTTCATCATTTCGAAGCTTCCATGCAAGCTGTCCATGTCCCACGTCGACGGAATATACTTTTACGGCACCATTTTGCAGCATACAATCCGTAAAACCACCTGTAGATGCGCCGATATCCATACATATCTTGCCTTCCAGAGATATATCAAAATGACTCATTGCCTTTTCCAGTTTGAGTCCGCCTCTGCTGACATATCGCAAGGTATTTCCTCTTACTTCGAGCTGTACCTTTGACTCATCAAACATGGCTCCCGCTTTATCTTCCTTCTGGTCATTTACATAGACGCAGCCTGACATAATGACTGCTTTTGCCTTTTCTCTGGATTCTGCTAATCCCTGTCTTACCAACAGTACATCCAAACGTTCCTTCATATTAACAAACATGTCCTTTCCACAGTTCTTCGATTCTTCCCTGAATCGTTTCTGCATCGATTCCTACTTCTTTTCTTAATATATCCACATTTCCATGCTCTACGTAATCATCCGGAATTGTGATATTTAAAATCTGTGGTCTTGTCGTCTTGCCATCCAGATATTCTCTGACCTTTTCACCGAATCCGCCACTTGCTACATTTTCTTCCATGGTCACAACAAGAGAATGCTCCTTGCATGCCTCATCCAGAATCTCTGTATCAATTGGCTTTACAAAACGTGCATTCACGATACTGCAATGCAAACCTTTTTCCTTTAGAGCTTCCCTTACTGTCAGTGCTGTCTTCACCATACTGCCGACTGCAACAAGAACGATATCTTTTTCACGATAAATCCACTCACCCTTGCCAAGTCGAATCGGCTCACGATATTCCTTTAATCCATCAAAGGCTTCTCCTCGTGGATAACGGATGGCAATCGGCCCATCAAAGGCAATCGCAAATTTTAACATATCGGAAAGCTCCCACTTGTTCTTAGGCGCCATGATATGCATATTCGGTATAGATGATAAATACGACAAATCAAATATTCCCTGATGTGTTTCTCCATCACTTCCTACCAGTCCTGCTCTATCTATTGCAAAAATAACAGGAAGGTTCTGAATACAAACATCATGTAAAATCTGGTCATACGCCCTTTGCAGGAAAGAGGAATAAATGGCAACAACAGGCTTTAATCCTCCTGCTGCAAGTCCTGCCGCAAAGGTAACCGCATGCTCTTCTGCAATTCCGACATCAAAGAATCTGTCAGGGTACATATTACGGAATCGTTTTAATCCGGTTCCATCCGGCATTGCAGCCGTAATGGCAACAAGCTTGTCATTTTTATCCCCCTGCTTGCACATAACCGTTGAGAATACGTCTGTATAATTAGACTTCTCTTTCTTGTGCAATGGAAGACCTGTATGAATGTCAAATGGCTCTGCACCATGGAATCTTGCAGGGTGTCTTTCTGCCGGTTCAAAGCCTTTTCCTTTATGAGTCATAACGTGTACAAGAACTGCGGATTTACATCTTTTTGCTTCCTTGAATACTCGCATCATGGCATTGATATCATGGCCATCAACCGGTCCTAAATAGGTAAGTCCCATGTCTTCAAAAAACATGCCCGGAATAACCAGATGCTTCACAGAGCTTTTTGCCCTACGGATGCTTTCTACAATCGGATCACCAATCTTGGTATCTTTTAAGGAATTATAGATTCCTTCCTTGATATCAAGGTATTTATCAGCGGTTCTGATATTATTGAGATACTTGGAAACACCACCGACATTTTCTGATATAGACATATTATTGTCATTTAACACAATAATAAAATTACTTTTACTTCTGGAAGCATTATTCAATGCTTCGTATGCCATACCACCTGTCAAAGAGCCATCACCGATAACCGATACAATGGTATGATCCTGATGCATGATATCTCTTGCTTTCACAAGACCAAGGCCTGCTGAAATAGAGGTAGAGCTGTGTCCTGTATCAAAGCAGTCACAATCACTTTCCTTTCTCTTTGGAAAGCCACTCATACCACCGTATTTTCTTAAATTCTCAAATCCGGCTCTTCTTCCGGTAAGAAGCTTATGGGTATATGACTGGTGTCCTACATCCCATACAATCTTGTCATTTGGCAGATCAAGGCTAAGGTGAAGTGCCATCGTTAACTCTACGGCTCCAAGATTAGAACCAAGATGTCCTCCGGTTACACTGATTTTTTCGATTAAAAATTCTCTGATTTCATCTGCGAGCTGATTCCATTTCTCAGGCGCTACCTTCTTTATATCATTTTCTTTTTCTATTGTTTCTAAAATCATCAGATTGGCTCCTTTGCAAACTTCGCGTATCAACCTATTTGATTCGTGTGATAAGACTCTTAATTAATTCCATAAGGAAATCATTTTCTAATTCCAAAGACTGTAACAAAGAAATTGCATGTGCAGACATTTCCTTCTGTTCCTTACTTGCAGTTTCTATTCCTTTTAACGTTACATAGGTGGTTTTGTTGTTCTTTTCATCGCTTCCAACTGGTTTACCCAGTGTCTCTAATGTACTTGTTACATCAAGAATATCATCCTGAATCTGGAAGGCTACTCCGATATCATAGGCAGCTTTTTCAACTACTTCAATCTGAGTATCACTTGCCCCGGCAAGGATGGCACCAATCATCATGGATGCCTGAATCAGCGCTGCTGTCTTATGCTCATGAATGAAAAGAAGATGTTCTTGTGTCACCTGATCGCCGATATTCTCAGCCTCTATATCCGCAGTCTGCCCACCAATCATGCCGTATATACCTGCTTTTCTTGCAAGTACGGTAAGTGCTCTTGCAGCTCTTGTCTTATCCGCATCCGTTTCAAATACTTTTAATGCCGTTTCAAAAGCATAGTTTAATAAACCGTCACCTGCAAGAATTGCCATGGCTTCACCATATACAACGTGTGTGGTTTTTCTGCCTCTGCGATATTCATCATTGTCCATTGCCGGAAGGTCATCATGAACAAGCGAATATGTATGTATCATTTCGATTGCTGCCATAAGAGGCTCTATCTCTGTTCCTGTTCCGCCAAAGAGCTTATAAGTCTCCTGCATCAGCATAGGGCGAAGTCTCTTGCCCCCTGCTGTCACACTGTAGTTCATTGCTTCTATGACACTCTTCTGCCAGCCTTCCTCTTTCGGAAGATATTTTGCAAGAAGTACTTCTATAGAATCTGTTCTTTTTGTCATTTCTTCTTTAAAATTCATCCAACTCACCATTTTCGCTTAATTTCAGAACTTCCTTCTCAACCTTATCGATTTTCTCGTTACACGTCTGAATCAGCTTCATACCTTCCCGATATATTTTAAACGAATCCTCTAAGGATATATCTTCCTGTTCTAACTTTCCAATAGATTCTTCTAATTGTTCAAACATCTGCTCAAGCGTCATTTCCTTCGCCATATTTTTGCTCCTTCTGCATACTCTTCACTTCCGCAAGGATTGTTCCATTTTTCACATATATCTGCAACAAATCCTTTTCCTTCACTTGTGATACATCATGAATCACTTTCCCCTGACTATCCTCAACAAAGGCATATCCCTGACTTAATTTATCAAGCGGTGACAAGCCTTTCATTCGTTCTACGATAAGGGCAAGCTCATGCTTTTTTATGGTAAGTTTCCTCTTCATTGCATCTTCAAGTCTTCCCTCTAAATCCATGGAAAAGGTTCTCTTTTCCTGAATCTGAGCCAAAGGACTTAAATATTTCAAATGAAGCTTATACGTAGCTAACGTATTCTGTTTTCTTTTTATCTGATTCTCCATGCGGAGTGTCAACGTATTCTGGTATGCTTCTAATCGCTCCATCAACTGCGCAAAATCATAAACGGCAAGCTCTGCGGCTGCTGACGGAGTCGGCGCTCTTAAATCTGCCACATAATCAATAATGGTGGTATCGGTTTCATGTCCAACCGCTGAAATAACAGGAACCTGACAATCAAATACTGCCTGCGCAACCATCTGTTCATTAAATGCCCAAAGATCCTCAATAGAACCTCCACCTCTTCCGACAATTATGGTATCTACGCCTAATTGCTCCAAAGCACGAATTCCATTCACAATGCTCTGGGCTGCCTGTTCTCCCTGCACAATGGCTGGATATAGAATAATCTGAATGTATGGGTTTCTTCTTGTTGCTATATTGATAATGTCTCTGACCGCAGCGCCTGTTGGTGCAGTAACAACACCCAAGGTCTTAATATACTTTGGAATGGGCTGCTTATATTCCTGGGCAAACATGCCCATTTCTTCCAATTCACGCTTGAGTCTTTCATATTTCTCATACAAAAGTCCTGCACCATCTAATACAATGTGCTTAGCGTATAACTGATACTTTCCATCTCTTTCGTATACGTCAATGTTACCGCCAACCACTACCATCTGGCCTTCTTCCATTTTGAAAGAAAGGCCGGCGCGATTGCCGGCAAACATTACACACGCTATAGTTCCTTTATCGTCCTTGAGAGTAAAATATATATGACCGGAAGAATGGTATTTACAATTGCTTACCTCTCCCTTTACAAATACAAACCGCAGCAGAAAATCCTGCGTAAACATGTTCTTGATATACGAATTGACCTGTGCGACTGTATACACATTTTGCATTCCCATACCTATACAAACTTGGCAAGTACACCATTTACAAAGCCTGCTGATTCTTCCTGACCAAACTTCTTGGCAATTTCTACTGCCTCGTTAATGGCAACGCCAGCAGGAACATCCTCATCAAACTTAATCTCATATACCGCAAGACGGATAATGGTCAAGTCAACCTTGCTCATTCTTTCTGTTGTCCAGCCTTTTGCATTCTGGTTGATCATTTCGTCAATTTCATCCAGCTTTTCGAGTATCTTATTACTCTTTGTTGAAATATATGCGGCATCTTCTTCTTTTATTTCAAGTTCATAATCTTCAAAGAAGAGTTTCTCCTGCTCTGCCATTTCTTCTCTGTCATTGAATTCCACTCTGAAAATGAATTTGAATATTTGTTCTCTAAGCTCTCTTCTGCTCATTTAATTCTTTCCTCTGTCTTAGGTTATTTGTTTTCAGTCATGTTGATTCCAACAATTCTGATATTAACATCTGCTACTTCAAGACCTGTCATTGTCTCAATTGCACTCTTAACTTTTTCCTGTACTTTATTACAGGTTGTTGGTATATTAAAGCCATATTCTAAGCTTACTGCAAGATCTACGGAAACTGTCTTATCAAGGATATCTACCTTAACACCCTTGGTCTGCTTCTTCATGCCAACCTTTCCCATAAACTCGTTTGTAATATTTCCAGCCATAGCACTTACACCGCTCACTTCTGTCGCTGCAAGCCCTGCAATCATAGCTACCACATCATTTGCAATCTTAACAGTTCCAAATCCTTCGCCATTTTCCAACACGTAAGTGCTTTTATCCATCTCTTTTTCCATGACTCAAACCTCCCGTTTTTCAATCACAAGTTATGAATTCTTTATATGATTATAACAAACTGACTGATATTTGCCTAGTATAATTAAATCCAAAAACTAATTGTCCTTTGCTTACGATTATCCGTATATGCAATTGACGATCCCTGATTTGGTATAAAACGAAATACCTCCTGGTTATCAATGAGTTTTTGTTTTATCACATCAAATACCTGTTCATCACTGCATTTAAACATAACAAAACCGGAATCATTGGTATATGCCTGTTCAAAAATCAGTTTTAGCTTGTCCTCATTATATTCTTCAAAATACAAACCTTCTCTAATATAGTAATTATCTCTTTCTTCCACACACTCCGGCAACTTGATTGTATCATCTGGCTGATGAGTAACACACAAATCCTTTGTTGTGACCAGGAAATAATCATAATTAATTGGCGGAATTTCACCTGCATACAAATCACTGCCCTCAGCAAATGTATACGATGCATCACCCCATGTTGCATCAATATAATAATATGCCCCGTTTATTCTTACTAAATTCCATGCATGTCCTTCTTCCTCGGTATATCCGGTTACAAGAGTAGAAACCATGTCTGCTTTCTGCATCAGATACTGGAGTGCTTTTGCATACCCCTGACATACGGAACGATTGTCGATAAAAACAGAGCAGATATTCTGATTATTTGGCGCTTCCTTATCATATTCTGTCTTCTCAATGAGATACTCATACAGATACTTTACTTTGCTGTATTCATCCCCTGTCTGTGGCATACCAGCAAGGCATTCACTGACATATTGTTCCACAATCTTCCGGTTTTCATTGATTTCTTCTTCTGTCATGGAATATGTTCCAAAAAAGGAAATACGTGTAATCGTATCACCAATCGTATATTTTGTATACTGATAACCTTCCACATAAAAGAGTTCCGGGTGATCATTCATAACACAAGTAAACACATGCTTTAATTTTTCCGGGTCTACGGTAGAAACCGTAATATCTTCTTTTCGCTGTAAGAGTGCCTCTAACACCTCGATATATAGCTTTCTACCACTCTCATCCAACGTGTGATATGCATAATAAATCTCTGGCATATACAATGTATGCTCTTCTTCTACTGCTTCCTGGGAGTCTTGTGTTGTCTGCTCAGTCTCCTGTTGTGACTGCTGCAATCCCCCGCCAACATCGTTTTGCTTATCCTCAAATTCTTCTGTATTCTCTGTCCTTTCCTCTGGAAATATCTCAGATTGTATTTCCTCATTCTGGAAAGGAATATCATTCGTACATCCTGTCATGCCCCCCACAAGACATGACAATAGAAAACAAATCTGAATTCTTCTAAAAGCAGTTTTATATTTCATCTATTTATCCACGTCCAAACTCTGAAAGCACTAATCCCTTATTTCTATCCAATGTCATACCAATACTCCACTGATTGATAAAGAGTAGTAAAGGATTACCCTTTAAGTCTTTAATCTTCTTCATATCGGAAGTACCTGTCAACTTAGCCAAATCAACCTCATCCTTATTCTCAATCCAACGAATATGCTCATAAGGCAATGGCTCCAGCTTGATTTCAACATTGTATTCATTCTCTAATCGATATTTTAATACATCAAACTGTAAGACACCAACTACACCAACAATGATTTCTTCCATACCGGTATTGAATTCCTGGAAAATCTGAATAGCACCTTCCTGCGCAATCTGATTCACCCCTTTGATAAACTGCTTACGCTTCATGGTATCCATCTGTCTTACTCTTGCAAAATGTTCAGGTGCAAAGGTTGGAATTCCTTCATAACAGATGTTATCTTTTGGCATACATACCGTATCACCAATAGAAAAGATACCCGGATCAAATACACCGATGATATCACCTGCATATGCTTCACTTAATATTTTTCTTTCATCCGCCATAATCTGCTGTGGCTGGGAAAGTCTCATATTCTTGCCGCCCTGAACATGCTTTACTTCTTTCGTTGCATCAAACTTACCGGAACAGATTCTCATAAATGCAATTCTGTCACGGTGAGCCTTATTCATGTTCGCCTGAATCTTGAATACAAAGGCTGAAAAATCATTATCTACCGGAGCAATGCTTTCGCCCTGTGAGACTCTTGGAAGCGGTGTGGTCGCCATTTTCAAGAAGTTCTGTAAGAATATCTCTACACCAAAATTAGTAAGCGCTGAACCAAAGAATACAGGCGTAAGCTTTCCACGTCTTACTTCTTCGATATCAAATTCTGCACTTGCTCCATCTAAAAGGTCTATTTCATCACGAAGTGTTCCTAATGCTTCTTCGCCAATTACTTCCAAAAGAGTCGCATCATCATCCATAGAGATAACCTTTGTTTCTCCTTCTTTCGTTCCTTTTTCCGTATCAGAGAAGGTTAATACATGATTCTCATGTCTATCATATACACCTTTGAATCTTTTTCCTGATCCGATAGGCCAGTTAACCGGACAGGTTGCAATACCAAGCTCTTTTTCAATCTCATCGAGCAATTCAAAGGTATCATTGGCATCTCTATCCATCTTATTGATAAAGGTAAAGATAGGAATTCCTCTCATACCACAAACCTTAAAGAGCTTTCTGGTCTGTGCCTCAACACCCTTGGAAGCATCGATTACCATGACCGCTGAATCAGCTGCCATCAATGTTCTATAGGTATCCTCTGAGAAATCCTGATGTCCTGGTGTATCAAGGATATTAATACAATAACCATCGTAATTAAATTGTAATACAGAGGAAGTAACAGAGATACCTCTCTCCTTCTCTATTTCCATCCAGTCAGAAACTGCATGTCGTGCAGTTGCTTTTCCTTTAACACTTCCTGCCAGATTGATTGCTCCACCGTATAATAAAAACTTCTCTGTTAATGTTGTCTTACCTGCGTCAGGATGCGAAATAATGGCAAACGTTCTCCTCTTATTTATTTCCTCTGCAATGTTACTCACTTGTACTTCCTCCGTTATCTAATATCTTTTCCTGCATCAAGCATGCTGTGTCCTGATACTTTCTGTTCTATATCTAAATAGTCAAGTACGGTCGCTGCAATATCTGCAAAACCGTCTCTTGTACCAAGATTTTCTGGTTTTATATGATTTCCATATAAAATACATGGTGTGTATTCTCTTGTATGATCCGTTGTTTTCGTATAACCCGGATCACAGCCATGGTCTGCGGTAATGATAAGAATGTCCTCTTCTCTCATTTTACCCAGAATCTCGGGAAGCTTTTCATCAAAATAACTTAAAGCCTTGGCATAACCATCAATGTCCCTTCTATGACCATAAAGCATATCATAATCTACAAGATTGATAAAGCAAAGCCCTTCAAAATCCTTATCCAGATATGCAAGGGTTTTCTCAATTCCTTCTTGATTTCCCTGTGTATAGGTAAATTCCGTAATGCCTTTACCTGCAAAAATATCCTTAATCTTGCCCACAGCAATAACATCCTTGCCTGCATCCTTGATCTGATCCAGCATAGTTGTCTTAGGTGGCAATAACGAATAATCATGACGATGCGGTGTTCTGGTATAATTTCCTGATGTGCCTACAAACGGTCTTGCAATCACGCGTCCTACGCCATGCTTTCCCTGAAGCATCTCTCTTGCCTTCGTGCAATATTCATATAATGTTTCCAATGGAACAACATCTTCATGTGCTGCAATCTGAAACACACTGTCGGCAGATGTATACACGATAAGTTTTCCTGTTTCCATATGCTCATCGCCATAATCCTTGATTACCTCTGTGCCAGAATAAGGCTTATTGCAAAGAACTCCACGTCCTGTAAGTTCAGTAAATTCATCGAGAACTTCCTTTGGAAATCCATTCGGATAAACCGGAAGTGGATCCTTAGAAACAAGTCCCGCAATTTCCCAATGTCCAATTGTAGTATCTTTGCCTGCTGACAACTCCTTCATTCTTGCTACGCAAGCCATTGGCTTCTCTACGGGATTCTTTTTGCTGCACGTAACACCTTCAATATTAAACATTCCCAGCTTTTGTAAGTTAGGAACATGAAAATAGGTGCTGGTAGACACAGAGCCTATGGTGTTTGTTCCCTTATCACCAAACTTCTCTGCATCCTCCATTTCACCTATGCCAAAACTATCTAATACGATCAAAAAGACTCTCTTCATAAGTACTCCTTTCTTCGTAACGACACTTATCATGAAACTCTCACGCTACTATGACACTTTAGTATATCACAAGATATAAAAAAACACACCATAAAATTTTATTTCGTTGTACTTGTTGTGCTTGTTCCTGAAACAGTAATAATAATGTTCTCTGGTGCAACTTCTGTCTTTCTCTGTACAATATCGATAATCTGAGCCGTCTGTGTATCCGTTAAACTTACTGCACCAATCATAACATCCGCTGTTCCATCACTAATGCTGACTACCGATTCTGTATAGCCTTTTGCTTCCAGAAGCATTTCCGCATCGGTTTCCTTCTGGGCTGTCTCTGTCATAGCAATCATGCTGTCTACAGCATCCTGCTTTGCTGCTTCTGTCAAGCTCTCGTTGTCAATGATTTCAAGAAGTGCTTCCTTGTTCTGTGCCCTTGTCTGTTCCTTTAACAATTTGGCACCTGCAAGGCTTGTTACTCCTGTTGCACTGGTAAACACTGCCTCTCCCGGAACCTCTTCCTCTACTGTCTCTCCCTGCTGCAGCGCTTCTGCATCTGCATTTGCCTCCACTGCTGGATTAATCTCTGCATTCGCAGTTAAGGTATCATCACTATTTCCCGTAATTTCCATATTTTCACTTAAGTAATTCTCCACTTCCCCCGAATCGTCTGTATCCAGACTTGCAATATCCGTATAATCTGTTATGTTTCCATCCGCACTTTCTGTCATGGAAATAGCATACATATCTTCCTCGGAAATATCAGCCATTTCATATGTTAAGGTGCTTTCACTTCCATCCTGAGACAGAAAGTCTTCTTCTCCAATCTTCTCTCCTGCAAAATTGAGATAGCCTGCTACTGCTATCATAATTGCAAGCGCTGTAATCATAATCTGATTTTTTCTAAATATTCTTTTCACTGAGACCATACCCTTCCTATGATTTTCTCATTTCTACTCTATCTTATTCTGCCGCTTTTGGTATTAGCACCTTTTTCTCTATTTGTTTACGAATTTTTTCTCTCAAGCACGTCTATCTTATTGGCATCCACGCCATATAACGCCATAACTGTACGAATAATCTTGATGCGGATTTCCTCCTGTCCAGCTCCATCAGCTGCAATAACCACACCTTCAATAGAAGGATGCTTTGTCTGCGTGATAAACGGAACCTCATCTCCTGCATCATTTACGGTATATACCGTGTCTTCCTCCTTATTTTCTTCCTTGCTTTCATGATCCGTTTCTTTTGTCGTTACCTGAGATGTCGGCACATCCTTTTCCACGATATATTCCTCCGAACTGCTAAGATAAATGAGTACTTCTACCTCACCAATTCCTTTGACCTTGGACAAAAATTCTTCCAACTCCTGTTCCAGCTTTTTCTGATAGTCATTTTCTACTCTCGTTTCGGTTTGATTGTTTTCCTTTTCCTGCGCAGTTGTTTCTGTTATTTTATTTTTATAACCACTGTTATTATTTATAGGAAGTAAGATTACATAGATTAAAAGACCACTGAAAAAGAGAATCAGCATTCCGTCCTTCGAAAGCTTCTTTTCACCGCTTTTCAAATCCTGTATGTAGCTTTTTATATTATCGAAAAGCTTCTTCATCATATCCCTCCATAATTTCTACATTAAAATCAGCTTCTTCGCTCCACTGGGCTTCCCATTGTTCATAAATCCGGTCTGCCTGTTGCCAGCCATCATCAACCATTCCCAAAAACGAAAAGAATATATTACAGCATATACACAAAGCAAGCAGCTGTGAAAAAAGCTTCAGATATTTATAAAAAGAATTCCCCGCCGTAAGCTGTATCAGGCACTGAAAACAGATCATCGTATATACAAAAGTTCTTACCCGTAAAGCAATCTCCTCCATCATACTCCTCCTTATGTCATATTCGTCATAGCTGCCAGTGTCAGGAAAAACAACGCTGTTACTGTCACCATCATTCTAAGCAATAAAAAGCCTGCATCGGTAATATAATCCGTACATTCCATCATATGCTTCTCACCACAGATTCCCCCAATTGCACTTGCAAGCTTTACGGTTCCAAGTAAAACAAAGATATGTATTGCTGGTGCTATCATAATCAGAATCAATACAAGTAATACAACAACGCCAAAGCTGTTCTTCACTACCATCGCTGATGCAAGCGTAATCCCTGAAACAGATTCTGCAATATCTCCAATTCCCGGAATGGCTCCTGCCGTTTTTTGCAATACAGTTGCACTTGCCTTATCAATAGCGGGCGTTATTATTAATTGCAAAATACCACTCCCCGTTACCAGCATAATCAACCCTTTTAGTGCCCATAGAATTCCATCCTTCATCAACTTCATGATTCCCCGAAAACGCTTTTCCCCAAAAAGGCTTTCCAGAATTCCAAGCATAGCATAACCTTCTGCTACTGGTATCAATGACGATACCAATAATCCTTCCACAAGACATACAAAGCCGAGTAACAACTTATAAAACAGCATTGCCGACAAACCACTTCCTGCAGCTGCTACACACATCATAAAAGCCGGAAGCATGATTTTCAGAAATTCCGTCATCTTGTCCATTGTCTCCATAACAATCGTCAAGACTTCACGAAACGTATATAACAGCAATATCAACTGACATAATATAAAAAACATCTTTGCCATCTTTGCTGTGCTTTCATTCTTTAACGCTTCTAAGAAAGAGGAAATGACCGCCGAAAGAATAAATAACACTAGTATGGAAACAAATATTGTTTTTACCTGTTCAACATATCCACTCACATTTCCTACCACATAATCCCAAAACAACCGTGGTTCTAATACCCAATCCCCTTTCAGCACATCCCCGATTAAATCTATGGCATGTACATTTTCCTGCGGAAGCAGGTCCTCTAGAAATTCATCCAAAACATCCATATCCGGTAGAATTTCATCCAATTGCCCTACATCCATACTTTCCCAATCCCATGTCATTGCAGCATTTCCTCTATCATTTCTATCATAGTCTTCATCACCGGCAAACCTGCAATCATAATCGTGACTTTTCCAAACAATTCGACATGACTACTTAACGTTGCATATCCTGCATCCTTACATATATTGGCTGCAAACTCACATATGTATGTGATCCCAATCAGCTTAATCAGCAAATTAATATAGATTACATTCTCTTGTAACAGCCTGCTCCAGCTTTCAATTTCTGCTAACATCCCATCCAAAGCCCCAACTACTTTCAAGGCAATCATAAAGCCTACCAATAAAATAATTAAGGTTGCATATTCCGGTTTATCCTTTCTTATAATAATTGCTGCAAACATACCTGCAGCTGCCATAACACATACCTGCAGCATATTCCGCCTCCTATAAATTACAGGTGTTCTATAATCCAAACAGTTTCTGTATCATCTCAAATAATTCATATATATATGGAACAATCCATGATAGCACCAGTATTAATCCTGCCAGACTAATTAAAAAGGCATGCTCGTCTCTTCCGCTATGCTTTAATACCTGTCCCAATATCGTAATCAGAATTCCGACTGCTGCGATTTTAAATATCAGACTCACTTCCATCTTCTAGTTCCTCCCTGACAAGACTCTATATAAAAATGACTATGCAGAGAATCCCTGCAAGAAGACTGAGTGTCCGAATCAGCCTGTCCTTTTCTTCCTTACCCCTTTTTATTTTATTCATTTCCTCTTCAATTTCCTCACACAGCATGGCGAAAGACTCCTTCTGCATCTCATCCTCCTCACAGTGAAAACATCTTTTCATCTGCCTTAAATATAAAAATGTTTTTTTAGGATAACACTTGTTCTTTTCCATTTCATCAATCTCTTTATCCCATATTTCCTGTAGACCAAGACCACTTCCGTCCTCCATTTTCTCTGCTACTTTTATCATAAAAGTGTCATATGGCTTCTGTAATCGTTCCGATAAAGATAAGAATATTTCCTGCATCGGTCTATGTAAAAATGCAATTTCACGCATCATATAAAATAACATTTGTTTTTGTTCATTTAAATGATATAAAAAGCATTTCATTTCCTGGCTTAATGCCATTCCAAAGCCCTGCGTACCAATTAGAATCAACAAGCCTGCAACCATTTTTCCCCACAAAGGAATTGTTCCTCCTCATTCCATATTTCTATATGCCTTGCACCATTACTTTCCTTATGCAAAAACAGAATTCTTTGAAATACTCGATGCTCCAGCAATCTTCCTATCTCTACCTTTCTCTCAAGGTCTGTCCAGTTATTTCCATGAACGGTTGCAAGTACATTACACCCACTTATTCCTGCATAAAAAATACCTTCTGCATCTTCCTTTGTTCCGATTTCGTCCATGACAATAAGCCTTGGGGCAAAGGTTCTTACTAAAATACGAATTCCCTGTTCCTTATTTCCTCCTGTTATCACATCCGTTCTGATTCCACAATCCAGAGATGCCATTCCCCTGTATGCTCCTGCAATTTCCCCTCGTTCATCAATGACTCCTACACAACATCCTCTGTATTTTTCTCCTCCATTAGAGAAATTTCTTACAATATCTCTCAAAAGTGTTGTTTTGCCAACTCCCGGTGGAGATACAATCAGAGTATTCCATATTCGTTCTCCATCCACCAACCATTCCATGATTCCATTTGATATCCCCTTCCTTTCATGTGCAATTCGAATATTGATATATCGAATATATTTTGCAATATAGTTATGATTTTCTACATGTGACAACTCTCCTGTAATTCCAATTCGATGCCCACCAGCCATTGTTAAAAAACCTTGCCGTCGCTCCTCTTCATACGCATAAATAGAATCCCTACACAGATGCCTTAACATTTCTTCCAGTTCTTTCTCATGATAAATAACACATGCATTTAAATTTTCTATACTTGTTGTTTCCTTAATAACACCATCTTTTGCAAGTACATATTCCTTGTCTTTTCCTTTCAGAAATACTGGCTGATTCACACGAAGTCTTATCTCTTCTATCTCGTCCCAATTACACTCACACGCCTCCCAAGGGGCACGCAATATAGATGGAAAAAATCGTAATATCACTTCCTTTGACATTCTCTCTTCACACTCCTCTTATCTCAATATATGTGGACGAGACTAAAATATTCCCAAAAAAGCACGCAAAAAGACCGTACTCATTTCTGAATACGGCCTTCCAATTTCTTTATTAAATACTTGTCGATTCTGTGCCTTTGCACATATCTATTACTGCTGAGCTACATCCTTCATAGAGAAGCTGATTCTACCCATCTTATCCTTGCCTAAGCATACAACAGTAACAACATCACCTAAAGTAAGAACATCTTCTACATGGTTGATTCTTTCCTTAGAAATCTTAGAAATATGAACCATTCCTTCTTTACCTGGTGCGAACTCAAGGAATGCACCAAATTCTTTAATGCTGATAACCTTACCCTTGAAAATCTGACCTTCTGCAAACTCAGTTGTGATAATCTTAATCATCTCAGCTGCCTTATCCATCATAGCCTGGTCAGTACCACAGATGCTTACAAAGCCTTCGTCAGTAATATCAATCTTAACACCTGTCTGATCGATAATCGCATTGATTGTCTTACCTCTCTGACCAACAACATCACCAATCTTCTCTGGATCGATTGACATCTGGATAATCTTTGGAGCATACTTGCCAACTTCTTTTCTAGGCTCTGCAATTGCTGGCTTCATACAGCTATCCATGATATACAATCTTGCATCATGACATCTCTGAATTGCGCCCTCTACGATTTCTCTTGTTAATCCGTGAATCTTAATGTCCATCTGGATTGCTGTAATACCTTCTGTTGTACCAGTTACCTTGAAGTCCATATCTCCGAAGAAATCTTCAAGTCCCTGAATATCTGTTAAAAGAACATAATCATCATCTGTCTCACCTGTTACAAGACCACAGGAAATACCAGCTACCATTCTCTTAAGAGGTACACCAGCTGCCATTAATGACATACAAGATGCACAAGTTGAACCCATAGATGTAGAACCATTGGATTCAAATGTTTCAGATACACTTCTGATTGCATATGGGAACTCTTCCTCGGAAGGTAATACTGCAACTAAAGCTTTCTCTGCTAATGCACCATGTCCAATTTCTCTACGTCCCGGTCCTCTGGATGGCTTTGTCTCACCTACAGAGTATGATGGGAAGTTATAATGATGCATATATCTCTTTGTTGTTTCATTTTCATCTAATCCGTCTACCTTCTGTGCTTCTGATAAAGGAGCAAGAGTAGTTACGTTACAAATCTGAGTCTGTCCTCTTGTGAACATAGCAGAACCATGTACTCTAGGAATAATATCAACTTCTGCAGCCAGACTTCTAATCTGTGTCATCTTTCTTCCATCAGGACGCTTCTGATCCTTTAAGATCATCTTACGTACTGTCTTCTTCTGATACTGATATACAGCTTCTCCAAGAACTGCAAGCCATTCTTCGTTATCAGCGAATGCTTCTTCAAGCTTCTCTGTAACCTTCTTGATATTCTCTTCACGAACCTGCTTCTCATCTGTGAAAACGGCAACTTCCATTTCTTCTGGAGTTACGATTTCCTTCATCTTTGCAAACATTTCTTCTGGAATCGCACAAGATTCATAAGCATGCTTTGGCTTACCAATTTCTGCAACCATCTTATTGATAAACTCAATGATTGTCTGGTTGATTTCATGGCACTTGTAGATAGCTTCAATCATCTTTGCCTCTGGAATTTCATTTGCACCAGCTTCAATCATGATAACCTTTGTGCTTGTAGAAGCGACAGTAAGCTGTAAATCACCATTCTTCCACTGTTCCTGATTTGGATTAACGATAAATTCACCATCAACCATACCAAGCTGTGTTGTAGCACATGGACCATCAAAAGGAATATCTGAAATACTTGTTGCGATTGCAGCACCAAGCATTGCTACAACTTCCGGGCGGCACTCAGGATCAACACTCATAACCATATTGTTAAGTGTTACATCATTTCTATAATCCTTTGGGAATAAAGGACGCATAGGTCTGTCGATAACACGGCTTGTAAGAATCGCATTCTCACTTGCCTTTCCTTCTCTCTTATTAAATCCACCAGGAATCTTTCCTACTGCATATAATTTTTCTTCATATTCAACACTTAATGGGAAGAAATCAATTCCATCCCTTGGCTTATCAGACGCTGTTGCTGTACATAATACCGTTGTGTCTCCATAGTGCATAAGAGCTGCACCATTAGCCTGTGCAGATACTCTTCCGATATCTACGGAAAGTGTACGTCCACCTAATTCCATGCTATAAGTTTTGAACGCTTTTTCTTTGTTTTCGCTAAAAGTTCCGTTATACATTTTCTTCTCCTTTTCTACTAAAAGTTTTCGTTTGGCAGAAGAAGCCGAAACTACTGAAAGCTACATGATAAGCTCATATCGTTTTCAGCGGTCTCGAGCCAGTCTTCTACCTGTTTTATACTCTGGTAAGTCTTGTTTACCAGTCTTATATGCTGTACATAGCAATTGCATTTATACTGCTATGCACAAAAAGGACGGAAATAATTTCCGCCCTTTCTTTCAGAATTATTTTCTAATTCCAAGCTTTTCAATCAGAGCACGATATCTTTCGATGTCAGTTTTCTTTAAATAATCAAGTAAACCACGTCTCTGACCAACCATCTTAAGAAGACCACGTCTTGAGTGATGATCCTTCTGATTGCTCTTTAAATGCTCGGTTAACTCCTGAATTCTTGCTGTTAATACTGCTACCTGTACTTCAGGTGATCCTGTATCACCAGGTGTTCTTGCATATTCAGCGATGATTGCCTGCTTCTTTTCCTTAGAAATCATTTCGAAATCCTCCATATACTATAAATATTATTAATAACCGCCAAGTACTAAGCCTGGGTCGGAGATTCCCGACACTGAGTACCGGCTATGATTCAAGCTTCTAGCCAAATCACACTTTGACAGTATATCATACAACTTCAAGTAATGCAAGCATCCAACCTATATTTTCATCATTTCTACCATACTTGAAACAGCTATATCTTAATTCAAATATCTTCTGACTGCTGCCGGTGTTCTATAATTTACACTTGAAATCTTAATACCGGTTTTCGGACTTGATGCATGCACCACCTGCCCTCCACCAATATAAATCGCTACATGGTTAATACTTCCATTCTTCGCATAGAATACTAAATCACCCGGCTGTGCCTCAGCAAGTGTAACCTTTGTTCCCATCTGAGCCTGAGAAGCTGCATGATGTGGCAGGCTGATTCCATATTTCTTAAAAATACTCATAGTAAAACCGGAACAGTCTGCTCCATTGGTAAGGCTCGTTCCACCCCATACATATGGATTACCGATAAACTGCTTGGCATACTGCACCAGATCAACTCTCACATCAGATACACCCTGACCATATAAAAGCTCTGTCAACGTAGCCGCTTTTTCAAGTCTTTCCTCAACCTTGACAAAATCTCCAGAAACATATGCCTCTTCATCATCAAGCAAAAACTTAATCCAGCCATTCTCCATAACCTCAACGACTTCCAGTTCTTCATCCTGTGGAATCAGTGTGATTACCGCACATTCTGTATTCGGCTCTTCTCTGACCTTCAAAGTTTCTGTATCAACAACCGCAATCAAAGAAGCCACTTCTTTTGCTTTATCAATTGCCTGCTGACCTGTATACAAATAATCTGTGCTGCAATAACCTTCTACTTTTCCGGATTTGATGTGCGCCCAGCCGTCCTCTATCGAAAGAATTTCGCACGCAGCATTTTTACTCAATTTTCCAACAAGCTTTCCTGATTCAGAAGGTTCTTCTCGAATATTCAAATGATTATCAACATGAGCAATACCAAGATTGGTATATCCCCAGTAATTCTGCTGTACAACTTCCTTCGTTGAAGATGACTCCGGCGAAGAAGCCTTTGCTGTTGCAGTTTCCTCAATGGTCACTGTTTGCATATTAATACGGGACATATCCAAAATCTGTGCTACTCCTGCACACAAAATCATCCCATCTGTATCTAAATTATTCTTTTGTTCTGTCTGCTCTTTTGTCTCCTGTACGCTTACGATATTCTGTTGCTTAGCAGTTCTTGCATATACAATGTCATTTGCTAATAATGTCGTCATACTTAATACTGCTAAAAAAGCAACGTATTTCTTATACTTCATTCTTACAGTAACTCCCACTTTTCTTATTTGTTACATATTTGTTACAATCTATTACGAAGTGATTATAGCATTGTATATATTTTATGTCAATAGTAAGAGCTATCCAAAAAATGTTAGCATTTTCTACAACAATCCATGATACTCTCTGCCAGCCGCAATGTCCTTAGCCATCTGTGCTTTCAATGCATCTACAGAATCAAATTTCATCTCAGCTCTTTTAAAAGACAACAGGTAAACCTCCAATTCCTCTCCATATACATCTTCATCGAAATCATAGATATAGGTTTCCACTCCCATAGCCATAACATCTGTTACGGTAGGCTTTGTTCCTATATTGGTAATGGATGGAATCTTTCTATCCCCAAGCATGACATAGGAATAATAGACTCCCTTAGGTGGTAAAAGCTTCTCTTTTGGCGGAATCTGATTCACCGTAGGCATTCCTAACGTTCTTCCAAGCTTTCTTCCATGAACAATCATACCGCCAACATGATAAGGAATTCCCAAAAGCTGATGCACAAGCTCCATATTTCCTTTGGCAACCTCTTCTCTTACAAAAGTTGAACTTACTTCTCTTCCCTCATATTGAACCTTATCTATAAGAACAACCTCATAAGCCAGTTCCTGTGACTTTTTCAAAAGAAGTTTCGCATTTCCGGCACCACGGCGACCAAATGACACATCTTCCCCAGCAACAACACATTTTGCGTGAATTCTTTCTACCAGAACCTCTTTGATATAATCCTCCGGATCCATATCTGCCGTTTCCTGGACAAAAGGATATTCTATTAAATAATCAATCCCCGCCTTTTCAAAGATTTTACGCTTTTCTTCCAGTGTAGTCAGTTCTTTCATGATCTCTGCGCTAAAAAAAGCCGCCGGTGAAGGAACAAAGGTAAAAATAACCGTTGCAAGCCCCTTTTCCTTCTGTTCCTGCATCTTTTGAAGAAGTGTTTGGTGTCCGCGATGAAATCCATCAAATTTTCCGATTGCAACTGCTGTTGTTTCTTCTATATAAAATTCCGTTGTATCTTTAATAATTTTCATGCCAGTCTCCAGATTCCTTATTCAAAAAACATTTTATACGGCTTAAGGCATTTTTCCTGTGCCACATAAGTATACACCCCGGTAAAAACATTCCTGCTGCTGTATACCCGAATCATTTCGCCATCCAAAAGCTCATGTTTTTTCTCAAAATCAACTTGATTCAAGCCTAATTTATTGCCATTTGCCAATGCCTTTTCAAATGCCTGCTTTACATTTACTTTGGCATATTCCATAAAAACTTTGTCAGATGCAACAACATGCTCGAGCAAAGTTCCTTCTGCCACCATCTTCTCCACATCCGAAAGCTTCCATGCATCTTCTATATGAAAATTACCGACACGTGTTCTTATAAGGCTTTTCATCGCCGCGCCACAGCCAAGCTTGTCCCCTATATCTGCGCATAAAGCTCTGATATATGTTCCCTTGGAACAGGACACACGAAAACGAATTTCAGGAAGCGCACATTCTAAGATTGTAATATCCGGAATCTCAACATGCCTTGGCTTTCTCTCTATCTCAACGCCATTTCTTGCAAGCTCGTACAGTTTCTTACCATTTACCTTAATCGCTGAATACATAGGCGGAATCTGATCATATCCACCTATAAAACTTAATACGGCTGCCCTTGCTTCTTCCTCGGTACAACAAACTTCCTGCCTTGTCAAAACCTGTCCACTCATATCCTGTGTGTCTGTCGTTACACCAAGAAGCATACAAGCCTCATATTCCTTACTCTTATCCGTCAGCATATCACAGAGCTTTGTTGCATTCCCAAGACACACCGGCAATACGCCGGTTGCATCTGGGTCCAAAGTCCCTGTATGACCTATTTTCTTCTGTTTTACAATTCCACGAAGCTTCGCTACCACATCATGAGAAGTAAATCCCGCTTCTTTGTATATATTTATGATTCCGTTAACCAATTTCGTGTTCCTTTATCTGTTCCTCAATATGTTCTGATAAATTGTTTACTACATCATGGAATGAGCCATTCATCGTACATCCTGCTGCTCTGACATGACCGCCGCCACCAAAGAAAGAAGCAACCTTGCTCACATCAACATATTTACAGGAACGCATGCTTACCTTAAACTGCTGTACACCAATTTCATACATAAAAATAGCACATTCTACACCTTTGATAATTCTTAACTGATTTACAATTCCATCTAAATCCTTAGATGTTACATGATAGAAATCCATTGTCTTCTGGTCAACATAACTAACAACACATTTGCCATCCATAAATATAATGCTTTCCAACAATGCTCTTCCCATAATCTGATTCTGTACATAAGTCTTCTCATAAAAAGTTTCATCAATCAGCGTTGGGAAATCAAAACCATAAGAAATCAATTCGCCCGCAATCTGTAACGTTTTCGGTGATGTATTGGAATACTGGAAAATCCCTGTATCATGAATCATTCCAATATAAATTGCCTTTGCAATTTCAATGTCCATATATTCTTTATCCATCACATCATACATTAGCTCTGCAGTTGAGCTTGCGGTTGGTACCACATAATTCACGTCTCCACAGCCCTGTGCATTACTGATATGATGGTCTATGTTGATTTTCTTCTTTGCTTTGTCAAAAAGAGTTTCCGCCTCGCCAAGTCTTGTTTTCTCACAATCCAAAGCAATAAAAACATCCGGTGCCTCTTCTATCTGCCCATTGGTTTCTATCTTGTCAAAATCCTGGATGCAGGAAAATATTTCTGCCGGTTGCTCCAGAAATACTCTGACGCTAGCCTGCGGCATTACTTTTTTCAAGTAGAGGTATGCTGCCATACAGGAACCAACACAATCGCCATCTGGTCTGACATGACCTGATATTACAATATTTTCTGCTCCTTCACATTCCTTCCATAACCGGAACATAACAATCTCTCCTTTCATCCATACACACGAATAATCTGGAAGTGCTAATGCACCCCAGATTACCCATTCATCATCATATATTGCAAATTGATGCTTTGTCAAAAATCTCTATTTACTGATTTTCTTCCTCATCATTTACATGCTTTTCATCATCTGCACGATTTACATCATCAATCAGCTTTGACATGGATACACCATATTCAATGGACTGATCGATAATAAAACGAATCTCTGGCGTATTTCTAAGATTAATCTTTCTTGCCAGCTGATTCTTAATATACCCTTCGGCGCTGCGAAGTCCTGCCAAAGTATCCTTCTGTGACTCCTCATTTCCAAGAACACTGATCCAAGCCTTACAAGTCTTTAAATCAGGTGCTACTTCTACGGAAACAACACTTGTCATTGGATTAATACGAGGATCTTTAATCTCACTACGGATAATCTCTGCAAGAACACGATGCACTTCACCGTTTACACGGGTATTCTTCACACTGTTCTTTCTCATTCTATCTTGGAACCTCCACCATAATATATGCTTCCACGATATCAAGTTCCTGCATGCCGTCAAATCCATCAAATACAAGACCACATTCGAATCCAGCCTTTACTTCCTTCACATCATCCTTGAATCTCTTTAAGGATGCAAGCTCGCCTTCATAAATCTGCTCGCCTTCTCTTGTGATTCTAATCTTGCATCCTCTCTGGAAGATACCATCAAGGACATAAGATCCAGCAATGTTTCCAACAGCAGATGCCTTGAAGATCTGTCTTACCTCTGCATGGCCGATAACCTTCTCCTCAAATACCGGATCAAGCATACCCTTCATAGCAGCTTCAATATCTTCAATTGCCTGATAGATAACACGATATAATCTTACGTCTACGCCTTCACGCTCCGCAGTTGTCTTTGCCTGAGCATCTGGACGAACATTGAAACCGATAATAATCGCATTGGATGCAGATGCCAGAATAACATCGGATTCGTTAATCGCACCAACACCACCGTGAATGCATTTTACAACTACTTCTTCGTTAGACAGCTTCATTAAACTCTGCTTAACAGCTTCAACACTACCCTGTACATCAGCCTTGATAATCAGGTTTAATTCCTTCAGATTACCAGCCTGAATCTGGGAGAATAAATCATCAAGAGACATCTTTGTCTTAGTCTCTTCAAGCAGCTTCTCCTTGTTCTGTGCTACGAAGGTTTCTGCATAGTATTTTGCTTCCTTGTCATTCTGATGTGCAAGGAAGATTTCTCCTGCATTTGGAACATCGCCAAGACCAAGAATCTCAACAGGAGTAGAAGGACCTGCTTCCTTTACTCTTCTTCCCTTGTCATCAATCATGGCACGAACCTTACCACTTGCTGCACCAGCTGATACAAAGTCACCAACTTTAAGGGTACCTTTCTGTACCAGAATCGTTGCAACCGGACCGCGTCCCTTATCAAGCTCAGCCTCGATTACAAGACCTCTTGCACGTCTGTTAGGATTTGCCTTAAGTTCAAGCACTTCTGCTGTTAACAGAATCATTTCAAGTAAGGTATCGATATTTTCTCCACTCTTTGCAGATACTGGTACGAATACGGTACTTCCACCCCAGTCTTCTGCGATAAGTCCATACTCGGTAAGTTCCTGTTTTACTCTTTCAATATTTGCTCCTGGCTTATCAATCTTATTAACAGCAACGATAATTTCGATACCAGCTGCCTTTGCATGATTGATTGCTTCTACTGTCTGAGGCATTACACCATCATCAGCTGCAACTACTAAAATAGCAATATCTGTTGAATTCGCACCACGCATACGCATAGCTGTAAATGCTTCGTGACCTGGTGTATCAAGGAAAGTAATCTTCTGATCGTTGACAGTAACAGTATAAGCACCAATATGCTGTGTAATACCACCAGCTTCCTTATCTGTTACATTTGTCTTTCTGATTGCATCAAGAAGAGAGGTTTTACCATGGTCTACATGACCCATAACACAGATTACAGGTGGTCTTGAAACCATATCTTCTTCCTTCTCTTCATCCTCCTTTAAGAGTTCTTCAATTACATCAACCTTTACTTCCTGCTCACAGATAATATCATATTCAATTGCAATATTCTCTGCTGTTTCATAAGTAATTTCCTGATTGACCGTTACAATCTGTCCCTGTAAAAACAGCTTCTTAACAATTGCAGATGGCTGAATCTTCATCTTGTCAGCAAGTTCTTTGATTGTCAGAGTTTCCGGAATTGTAATAACCTTAATCTGCTCCTCAACCTGCTCAACCGGCTTCTTCTCAGGCTTAATAAACTTTCCTGGCTTATTCTTGCCCTTGATGTTCATCATATCGCCATCTTCTTCATACATGAAGTCCTTACGGTTCTTCTTATCCTTCTCCTGACTGATACGGCGCTTCTCTTCATCTCTATGCTTCTCTGCATCCTTAATCGGACTTTCCGGCATGAAATTCTTATTATTTGGCTTTCCACCCTGTCTCTGTCCAAAGCCACCTCTGCCGTCATTTCTCTGGCCGCCTCTTTCATCCTTATCCTTGTCAAAGCCGCCTCTGTTCTGATATCCCTGACCTGGTCTTGCACCCTGTCCTCTATTCTGATCAAATGGCTTTCTTGATCCATCAAAGTTTCTCTGACCATCGTTGTTTCTTCTTGGTCCATCAAAGTTTCTCTGACCATCATTATTTCTTCTTGGTCCGTCAAAATTTCTCTGACCATCATTATTTCTTCTTGGTCCATCAAAATTTCTCTGACCATCGTTATTTCTTCTTGGTCCATCAAAGTTTCTCTGACCATCGTTGTTTCTTCTTGGTCCATCGAAGTTTCTCTGACCATCATTATTTCTTTGATAATCGTTATTTCTTCTTGGCTGCTCATTTTCACGTGCAGTTGGTGCAGATGTCTTTTCTGGTGCTGCCTTTGGCGCCTCAACCGGCTTTTCTGCTGGCTTTGGTGCTTCTGCTTTTTCTACTGCTGGTGCAGCAACTGGCTTCTCTTCCTTCTGTTCCGGAGCTGCCTTCGGTGCCTCTTCTACAGGCTTCTTTGTTTCCACTACCTGTGGTGCCGGAGCGACTGCCTTTTCAACAGTTACTGGTGTCTCTACAGGCTTCTCAACAGGCTTTGGTGCCTCCTGCACTGGTTCAGCCGCCTTTACTGGTGCTGCCTTTGGTGCTTCTTCTACCGGTTTAGCCGGCTGTGGCTTTGGTGCTGCTGGTTTTGCCGGTTTCTTAGGTACCTGTGATCCTCCCGGCATCTTAGAATTACCAGGGTTGCTTACAACTATAATACTCTTTTTCTTCTTAACCGGTGCTTCACCCTGCTTTACCGGCTTCTTTGCTTCATCTCTTGTTTCCGTAGTTCCTATCTCCTTTTTCTCAGTCGCCATTGGTGTCTCCTCAGACTTTCCAGGCGCCTTCATAGCGTTTTTTAAGTTTTCTACCTGTTCGTCTTCTAATACACTCATGTGGCTCTTTACCTCTATACCTTTATTCTTTATTACAGCCAAAAGCTCTTTGCTTTCTACTCCAAGCTCTTTAGCCAGTTCATGCACTTTCATTTTTGCCATTCCTATACCTCCGTACTATTAGCAGATTGTTCCAGATGCTTAATCAACGATTTTGCGAAGCCCTCATCTGTAATTGCTAGAGAGGATCTCATCTCTTTTCCTATGGCATGCCCAAGCTCATCCTTGGTACCGAAGAAATATCTCGGCACTTCGTAGAACTCGCATGTATTGGAAAATTTCTTCTTTGTATTATCCGATGCATCCACCGATACAAGAACGAGCATAGCGGTTCCAGTTTTCACGCTCTTGTCAGTTGCAAATTCTCCACTTACTACCTTACCAGCCTTCATTGCAAGCCCAAGAAGGGAATATATTTTATTCTGATTCAAGTGTCTCAATCTCCTTTGTCAGACTGTCATATACTTCGTCCGAAACAGCCATTTTGAAAGATCTGTCCAAGCCCTTTGACTTTCTGGCAGCTTTCAGGCACTCTGCATTTTTGCAAATATATGCGCCTCTTCCATTCTTCTTGCCTGTTGAGTCCAGCACAAAGCCTTCCTCTTCTGTCTTAAGGATGCGAATCAGCTCTTTCTTGCTCTTCATCTCGCCGCAGCCAACGCATTGTCTTAATGGAATCTTCTTACCCATTACATCGCCTCAATTCCTATTAATGAATTATTCCTGTACGGAATCCTCAGAAACTTCATCCACTTCTGTCTCTGCTGCTTCTGTTTCATCATATTCGCTTTCTGCGTACTCATCTTCTTCATAGTATGCATCACCGTCTTCGTCATACATATAGTCTTCATAACGGAAGCCTTCTGCATCCTTAGCCTGTGTCTCAGACTTGATATCAATCTTGTATCCGGTAAGTCTGGCTGCAAGTCTTGCATTCTGACCTTCCTTACCAATAGCAAGTGATAACTGGTAATCAGGAACAACAACCTTTGCTGTTTTCTCATCCGGATCAGCAAATACAGCTACGATCTTAGCTGGTGAAAGTGCATTCTGGATAAAGTTACCTGGATTCTCATCCCAGTTAACGATATCAATCTTCTCACCACGAAGTTCATCTACAATAGCATTTACTCTGGCACCGTTCATACCTACACATGCACCAACTGCATCAACATTAGGATTGTTGGTTCTTACTGCAATCTTGGTTCTGCTTCCTGCTTCACGGGCAATACTCATAATCTCAACGGTTCCGTCTTTGATTTCTGTTACTTCTGCCTCAAACAGTCTCTTTACGAGTTCCGGATGAGTTCTGCTGACAAGAATTCTTGGTCCCTTTGGTGTATTCTTTACTTCAAGAATATAAACCTTAATTCTTTCTGTTGGACGGAATACCTCACCCTTAACCTGTTCTGCCTCATTTAAAAGAGCATCTGCCTTACCAAGATTAATGCTGATGTTACGTCCTGTATAGCGCTGAACAATACCTGTTACAACATCCTTTTCCTTCTCAAAGAACTGATTGTAAACAACACTTCTTTCCTCTTCACGAATCTTCTGTAAAATTACGTTCTTTGCATTCTGTGTTGCAATACGTCCAAATTCCTTGGACTTAATCTCTACATTAATTGTTTCGCCAATCGTAGCCTTCTTGGAAATCTCCTTAGCGTCATCCATACAGATCTGAAGTACATCATCCTCTACATCTTCCGGCATGGCAACGATTTCCTTTGTTGCATATACAAGGAAATCACAGGTGTCTCTGTCAATCTGTACTGTGATGTTATCTGCCTTACCAAAATGGTTCTTGCAGGCTGTCAGAAGGGAATTCTCAATTGCTTCAAACAAGGTTTCCTTGCTGATTTCCTTTTCCTTCTCCAGAATGTTAAGTGCTTCCAATAATTCTTTGTTCATTTTTCCTTTACCCTCCTAAAGCTAAAAATCCAGCGTTAATCTGACTATCGCAATATCAGACTTTGCAAAGACAATTTCTTTTTCTTCCGTCTCTATTGTAATGGTATCCTTATCATAACCTTTTAAGATACCTGTAAATTCTTTCTGTTTGTCAATTGGTTTGTAGGTTCTTACCTCAACCTCGTCTCCAAGGCTCTTCTCCAAGTGTCTGTCTTTCTTCAGTGCCCTTCCAAGTCCCGGGCTGCTCACTTCGAGAATATATGCATCCTGAATAAAATCCGCTTCATCCAGCTTATCCGAAAATGCACGGCTGACATTCTCACAATCAATGATATTTACCCCATCCGGCTTATCAATATAAGCCCTTAAATACCAGTCGCTACCTTCCTTCACATATTCTACGTCATAAATCTCACAACCATTCGCTTCTACAATTGGCTGTAAAAGTTCTTCCGCACGTGCTTCATATGTGTCTTTCTTTGCCATTCGCTCACCTTTCCTCACACTAAAATGTCTTATACCAGAACAAAAGAGTGGACTCGCAAGCCCACTCTTTATCATCAAGCATTCATGAAACTATTATTATAGTATCATTCTGAATTTCAAATTGCAATAGATTTTCAAAAAAAATTGATTTTTCCTGCATTTTAAAAGAACATGAACTTTTAATTCAACTACACTTTTCTCTTTTGCTATAGTATAATAGTACCAAACAATTTATAAAGGAGGCTTCTATATGACAATCAATGCATATTCCGGATTACCCCCATATATTTCAAATACTGTTTATCCTGGTATGGAAAATAAAAATATTGCAAGAACCTCCAGCCCCGCCTCTACTAATCCCGATGAAATCAAAAAGGCTGGCCGCAGGTCTTCTCCCGAGGATTGTCAAACCTGTAAGGAGCGAAAATACCAGGACGGTTCTGATGAAAATGTTTCTTTCAAGTCCGCAGCTCACATTTCACCCGAATCGGCGGGCGCAAGGGTTCGCGCTCATGAGCAGGAGCATGTATCAAATGCATACAAAAAAGCTGCGCAAAATAACGGCAAAGTCATCAACGCTTCTGTTTCCATTCACACTTCAATCTGTCCTGAATGCGGAAAAACTTATGTATCAGGTGGAACAACCAATACAACGATAAAATACAGTAATGAGGATAATCCTTATCAGAAAAACCAGAAATCCTTAGATGCTTTAAATATGGTAGGCGCCAATATTGATTATGTGGCATAGCAAAATGAGCATAGCCTTTATGACTATGCTCATTTTCTTATTCTTCATTCATTGTTATCTTATAAACAGGATTACCATGTTCATCCAATCTTGGAGTAGAACGTTCCTTCAAGGTATGATAAGCTTTCAAAGAAGTAATACTCTTATATGCAGGTCTGATAATCTTATCTACATTAATCAGCTCTTCCATTCTATGTGCACTCCAGCCAACAATTCTTGCAATGGCAAAAATCGGTGTATAAAGTTCTAACGGAATATCAAGCATACTGTAAACAAATCCGCTGTAGAAGTCTACATTTGCACTGACACCCTTGTAAATCTTGCACTTTTCTGCAATCACTTCCGGCGCAAGTTTTTCAATCATAGAATATAATTCAAAGTCCTTATGACGTTTCTTCTCATCTGCAAGCTTCTCTACAAAGCTCTTAAAGACTCTTGCACGAGGATCAGAGATAGAATATACCGCATGTCCCATACCGTAAATCAATCCGCTTCTGTCAAAGGCTTCTTTGTTCAAAAGCTTATACAGATATGCTTTAACCTGTTCTTCATCTGTTGTATCCTCTACATTTCTACGAAGATCTTCCATCATCTGTACAACCTTGATGTTTGCTCCACCATGCTTTGGTCCCTTTAAGGATGACAATGCTGCTGCAATAACAGAGTAAGTATCAGAACCGGAGCTTGTTACCACACGAGTTGTAAAGGTCGAATTATTTCCTCCACCATGCTCCATATGAAGTACCAATGCAGCATCCAAAACCTTTGCTTCTGTTGGTGTATAAGACTTATCCGGTCTGAGCATTCTTAAAATATTCTCAGCAGTAGAAAGCTTCGGGTCTGGTCTGTGAATATATAAACTGTCATCACAAATATAGTGATTATACGCATGATAGCCATATACCGAAAGCATTGGAAATACACTAATCAGCATAAGACACTGACGCAGTACATTGTCCAATGATAAATCAGACACCTTATCATCATAAGACGCCAATGTCAAAACACTCTTCGTCAAAGAATTCATGATATCCTGACTTGGTGCTTTCATGATAACATCTCTTACGAAATTCGTAGGAAGTGTCATGCTATAACCTAACGCCTTCTTAAACTCTAATAATTCATCTGCATTTGGCAGATTTCCAAACAATAACAAATATGCACATTCATCAAAACCAAATCTGCCATCCTGTTGAAAACCGCGTACCAAATCAAAAATATTATATCCTCTATAATAAAGCTGTCCATCACAAGGAACACTCTTTCCATCCATTTCCTCTGACGACTTAATCAATGAGATGTTGGTAAGACCAGACAAAACGCCTTTACCATTCTTATCTCTTAATCCACGCTTTACACCGTACTCATCAAACAGGTTGACATCAATCCCGTTATTTCCTTTGCAGACCTTTGCATACTTATTAGTAAAATCATTAATTGTCTCTTCTCTTTTTCCCATCCGCATCTTCCTTTCTTTCTATAGTCTATTATTATATTATAT
>CAYUKO010000013.1:0-38973 GCA_964445375.1 uncultured Roseburia sp. | reverse complement strand
CATTGCCATCTACAAAGTTCTGTACATTGAAGCTGATGATATCAAGTCCCATTGCCGCAAGGTCAGGCTCTGCATTCTCTTTTACGAGATTTGCAAATTTCTGACGATCTGAAACCATTTCCTCAAGCTTCATCTTACCAACGATTTCACGTACGTTACCTTCCAGAACTTCTCTTGCCACACTTGCAATATACTCCGTATTCTTATTTAAGAAGTTCTCTGCTGCAAGGCGAAGTCGTTCAGGATCATTACTGATCTTTACATTGACAGTTGCGTCAACATTAATATTGATGTAATCTGCTGTTGGAACTGCATTACTTGTCTTAACGTCAATCGGAATCAGACGAAGATTCAACTTATCCAGTCGTTCAAAAAACGGAATACGGATACTTGCCTTACCAATAACAATCTTTGACTTCTTCTTGATACCTGAAATAATATAAGCCATATCAGGCGGAGCCTTTACATACCCCATACAAAGCAACACAATCACTACAACGATACAAATCACTGTAATACCAAATCCTAACATCTTTCTCTCCCTCATTTTATGTATTTACGATTCTTACTATCTTATACAGAAATCATATATTATAGTACAAAACCGCATATGCATATTATACACAAGCTTGACATAAAATGCACTATTTTTGTTTATTTTTTGTATTTTCTCCAATATTTTACCAATAATTTCAATAACTCTCCCATTTCGACAGGTTCCGCAATCTGAGCATCCATCCCGCCTTCAATAGGTTTTGCAATATTTTCATCATATGTATCGACAATCAACGCAATAATCGGAATCAGATATGCATCATCCCTGTCAAGCTGACGTATTCTGCTCGTCACCTCGAATCCATTCATGGCTGACATACGAACATTAATCAAAATAGCATCATAATGATATGGATTACTCTGATCAAATAATTCCACCACTTCATATCCGTCTTTGGCAACCTCTACAAGCATTCCTGCCTTCTCCAGATATTTACGGGTCTGTTCCTCATTCTCGGGACTTTCTTCACATAAAATCACCCGCTTATTTCGAAGGATTGTTAGATCTTCCAGATTCTTCGGCTTTCCTTCATGCATAATATTGCAAAGAGGACTGGTCATCTTTATCGTAACACAGGTTCCTTTATCCTCTTCTGACTCGACCTGTATCTCACCTTGCATAAGCTTCACAATCTGACTGACAATATAAAGCCCAAGACCTGTACCCTCTACCTGCTTTGACATTCTGTTTTTCTCACGCATAAATGGCTGAAAAAGATATTTCTGAAACTGTCTGCTCATACCGATTCCATTGTCCTTAATAACAAAACAGTTGGTAACCTCTTTCTTCGTCTTCTCTATGGTATATGCCTGAAATGTAATCTGACCACCCTCATCCGTAAACTGCGCGGCATTATCAAGCAGCTGCCAGAACATCTGCACCAACATCCCCTTATCTGTCATAAGGGTTACATCTTCCATTTCATGAAAATCGATTTCATACGTCAATGCCTTGTCTTCACATAAAGGCTGCAGTAGAAATTCCACTTGTTTACGAAGCTCATCCTTGGAAAAAGGCTGCTTCTTAGGCATCGCTAAGCCCTTTTCCATCTTCGTATACTCAAGTAATTCATTAATCTGGCTTCCCATGAGACTGATAATGCGCTTGGCGCTCATGAGATTTCTTTCCATATCGACTAACTCTTCTGATTCTGCCATAGGAAAGTTTACCAAGCCTTCCATAGTCTGTACAGGCACCCTGTTTTGTTCCGTTTTTTTCTCGGGCCGTCCTTCTTCTTTTCCAATAGCTATAATCATTTTGCTATGTTCCTTTCTCTGATGTCTTTCTAAAATTATACCTATAGTTCTATTTAGCACTAGATTAACTCATTTTTCAACCATTTTCCACTTAAAAATCTACCTGTGAAAATAATACTTCGAATTGTCCAGTCTGCAAACATACCGATCCATACCGCCATCGGTCCAAATCCAAAGGCTTTTACAAGGAAAATACAAAGTGCCACACGACAGCACCACATGGTAATTGTGGAAACAATCATGGAGAATTTCACATCTCCCGCAGCACGAAGTCCATAGCCTATGACGAAAGAGCCTACCCAAACAAGAGGCTTCACAATGGTAATTGCCGTTACCATTTTAAAGCACATTGCCGCACTCTCTGCTTCCATCCCTGCAAGCCATGTCACCGGCTTTGTTATCGCAAAGACAAACAGACAGGATAATAAGATTCCTATCTCGGCAATTCCTACCAGCTTCACGATATAATACCTGGCTTCCTCTTTTCTTCCGGCTCCTATACACTGACCAACCACCGTCATCAGACCGATTCCGACTCCAATACCAAAAATACCATTCAAATTCTCCAAAATATTAGTCATCGCCTGTGCTGCAATCGCCATTGTTCCCATAGCCGAAACGGTAGACTGAATTGCCAGCTTACCAAACTGAAACATGCCATTTTCAATGCCTGACGGAATACCAATCGCCATAATCTTCCATATAAGAGGCCAGTCAGGTCTGATTTTCATATAATCACGAACAACAATAACTTCCTTGGGCTTACGAAGACAATAGAAAATGACAACCGTACAAAAGATTCGTGAAAGCAACGTAGAAAGCGCAGCTCCTCCCACGCCCCACTTACAGATATAGATAAATATTGCATTTCCACAGATATTTATAATATTGGAAATAACAGACACCTTCATCGGGAAGCGCGAATTGCCCCCGGCACGGTAAAATGCCGCTCCTGCGTTGAACAATGCAAGAAACGGATATGATAAAACCGTAATCAGAAAATAAACAAGAGAATTGCTCATTACCTGCTCTTCCACCTGTCCAAAAATCAGATACAACAACGATTCGCCACCAAGAAGGCACACCATCATAAGCAGCATGGATATAACAAAAACAGTAAGAACTACCTGTCTTGCTGCCTTATTACAAGCCTTTTTATCACCGCTTCCAAGGTATTGAGAGCAGATAATCGCTGCTCCGGCTGCCATAGCCGAGAAAATCTGTATGACCAGATTATTCAGAGAATCCACAAGCGATACGGCTGAGATTGCCTCACTGCCCACCGTACTGACCATCATAGTATCCACCATTCCCATAAAGGAATTTAATAATTGTTCTATAATAATCGGAAAAAGCAAGGCAACTAATGCCTTATTATCAAACATCAAATTTTTCCAATTTATTTTCTCTTTATCATATAGTTTCATTTCGCTTACTCCATGCTTTTGTAGCTTACATTACGACAAAAAATTACATAATGCAAAATTTACATTGTTATATCATTATGCTATAATGTTAAATCAGAATTATGTAAATTACAATATAAAAGGAGTTAATCTTATGAATATCATCATTGCCGGCTGCGGTAAGGTAGGCTATGCTCTTGCCCAGCAATTGAATGACGAAAATCACAATATTACGTTAATAGATACTTCCGCAGAACGCCTGCAATTGGCGCTGGCTGCTATGGATATTCAAGGCATTGTTGGAAATGCTACCAGCTTTCTTACCATGCAGGAGGCAGATATTGAAGCTGCTGATTTATTCATCGCTGTAACAGGTGCGGATGAAATCAACCTGTTAAGCTGTCTGATTGCGAAAAAATCAAGCAATTGCCAGACAATTGCCCGTGTACGAAACCCGGAATACTTTAAGGAACTTGCATATCTGAAACAATGTCTTGGACTAACCATGGCTATTAACCCTGAATATGCTGCTGCCAAAGAAATTGCGCACTTGATTCAAGTTCCTGATGCCATGGAAATCGATACCTTTGCCAAAGGGAGAGTGGACCTTTTAAGAGTTGCTATTTCTGAGAACTCTCCTCTTCATAATATGAAAGTTATCGAGTTCTCCAGAAGATTTGGTCATGATATCCTCATCTGTATCCTGGTACACGACCATAAGGTTACGATTCCTAATGGTGAAACCGTTTTGCAGGCTGGCGATACCATCTCTGTGATTCTTCCAAAAGAGAAAATCAATGCCTTTTACCGGGCAACGAAGCTGTCTTCTATCAAGGAAATCCGTGATGTTATCATCGCAGGAGGTGGAACCATATCCTATTACCTTGCCACAATCCTGCAGCAGTCCGGCATCCATGTAAAGATTATCGAAAAGAACCGGGAACGTTGTGACTTCCTAAGCCTTGCGCTTCCTGATGCTACGATTATCTATGCAGACGCTACGGATCATGAAGTCCTGCTGGAAGAAGGGCTTGCCAATACGGATGCCTTTGTTGCTTTAACTAACATGGATGAGGAAAATGTCTTCCTGTCGCTTTATGCCAACAAGATTGACCCAAGAAGCAAGAAAATCGTTAAAATTAACCGCCTTGCACTGAATGAGATTATTGATGATCTTCCTGTAGGAAGTATTATTTCGCCAAAACATATTACTGCGGAGTATATTCTTCAGCATGCACGAAGCCAGAACAGTTCTCTTGGAAGTAATGTAGAAGCACTCTACCGCCTGATGGACAATCAGGTTGAAGCCTTGGAATTCCATATTGACAATGAAAGTGCTGTGACAAATATTCCTTTGATTGATTTGCAGCTTAAAAATAATCTGCTCATCTGTTGTATTGTTCGCAATAACAAAGTCATTACCCCTTCCGGTCGTGACAGTATTCAGGTAAACGATACGGTTGTTGTTGTAACAACTCATAAAGGACTACGTGATATCTCCGATATCATGAAGAATCCGGTAAGATAAAGGGGGATATTATGAATTATCGTATAATCAGTTCCATTTTAGGGCATGTAATCATGCTGGAAAGTGTTCTGATGCTTCCTTCCTGTCTGGTTGGCTTTCTCTACGGAGAGAAGGAAGATGCACTGATTTATCTTGCGGTTGCTGTCTTTTGCCTACTGCTTGGACTTATTATCCGCATTCCGAAGCCAAAGAGTCGCACATTCTATGCAAAAGAAGGCTTTATTACCGTATCGTTAAGCTGGATTGTCATGAGTTTACTTGGTGCTCTGCCTTTTTATCTTAGCGGTGATATTCCAAGCTATACCGATGCATTATTTGAGATTATTTCCGGTTTTACCACTACCGGTTCCAGTATTCTGACCAATGTGGAAGCTCTTTCTCACTGTAATCTGTTCTGGAGAAGCTTTACTCATTGGATTGGTGGTATGGGTGTACTGGTATTCATTCTTGCGATTATGCCAATGTCAGGTGGTTCTACCATGAACCTGATGAAAGCAGAAAGTCCAGGTCCATCCGTTGGTAAACTGGTCCCTAAGATGCAGCAGACAGCATTCTTACTATATGCTATTTATTTTGCAATGACAATTATAGAAATCATTCTTCTACTTCTTGGTGGTATGCCGTTATTTGATTCCTTATGTCATGCCTTTGGAACTGCCGGAACTGGTGGCTTTGGTATCAAAAATGACAGTATTGCCGGATATTCCACCTATTTGCAGAATGTTATTACTATTTTTATGTTTTTGTTTGGTGTCAACTTTACATTTTATTATTATTTATTAATCCGTAAGGTCAAAAATGCCTTTAATCTGGAAGAAGTTCGCTGGTATTTTGGCATTTTTGCAGGTGCTGTTTTACTTATATCAATCAACCTTGCTACAAATGGTGCGCCATTTCTTCATAGCATACAACAGGCCGCCTTCCAAGTAGCTTCTGTCATGACAACTACCGGATATGCAACAACCGATTTTAATCTCTGGCCACAATTTTCTCGCATGATTATGGTTGGTGTCATGTTCATTGGTGCCTGTGCAGGTTCTACCGGAGGTGGAATCAAAGTGTCACGTATCATGATTTATATAAAACAGGTAAAAAAAGAACTGATGCAGCAGATTCATCCAAGACAGATTTCCGTAATCAAGATGGATGGCAAAGGAATCGACCATCCTACGATTCGTTCCTGTAATGTCTTTTTAATGGCTTATATTTTAATCTATGCAATATCGCTTTTATTAATCAGCATGAACGGTTTTGACTTTACCACAAGCTTCACAGCCGTTGCTGCCACTTTAAACAATATTGGTCCTGGTCTTGATATGGTGGGTCCCTGTGGAAATTTTGCAGAATTTTCGGATTTTTCAAAATACATCTTAATGTTCGATATGCTGGCTGGAAGACTTGAAATCCTACCTATGCTCATTCTCTTCCACCCTGCCACCTGGAGAAAACAATAGAATGCTATGCATAGAATTGAAAAAGCAAACCGCTATTCCGTGCGGTTTGCTTTTTTACTTACTTTCTCAATATACATTATTTCATCAGCTTCTCTGACATAATCATCCAGACTCTTATCCAGATTCATATCTGTTGTGATACAGCCGATACTAAAAGATAGCTGAAATGGCAGCTTCTTTTTCTCTGCGGAAGCCTCAATTTCCACTCTTATCCGGGCAACAATGGCATTTTCCTCATCCTTACTCATTGCATTATGAACAATCAGGAATTCATCACCACCCATTCTGACAGGAATAACCTCATTCGTACAGCATTTCAAAATCGCATTTGCTATGATTTTAATGGCGATATCTCCATATTCATGACCATATTGATCATTGATATATTTCAAGCGGTCCATATCAATAAACATAATCAACAAATCTTGTTTCTCTTTCTTCTTCTCAACAAACAAACGGCACACAAGCTGTTGATATCCTAGCCGATTATATAAACCAGTCATAGAATCCTTGATACTCATCTCTGCCAGAACCTGATTCATATATTCCAGCTTTTCCTTCTCATGAAGATTCTCCATACCGGAAGTCAAAGCATTAATTACCTTAAATAAATACTGCTTTTCCATAAGATATACCGCATTGCGGATTACAAAGAATCCCACTGTTTTATCTCTGAAATGCAACGGCATAAAAAGAAAATCCGTTCCGCCCTTGTCATAATTAAACATCGGGAACAGGCTGTCTATGGTCTTCCCTTCGCAATCTATATTCTTACCACTCTCATAAGCAAACTCAATATTCATCTGCTTCGGATATCCTTGAACGTGAAAGTTTTCATCATCGATCAGATGCTGATAATAATCCTTACGCTGCTTGAAATCATTCATATGGTCATCAATAATGAGATACATCGCATCACAACGCATGGATGGGATACACTTTGGAATCAGATTAGACATCTCTCGTACCGACTTACAGTTAAGAAGCTCATATTCCAATGCAAGTACCTGTTCTTCAAATCTTGTGGTTTCCAATTCATAGAGAATCTGGTCTTTTGCGCGTCCTCTGACATCAATTTCCAGTTCTGACTCGCAACCACAGCTTTCCCAGAATATCCCTTCTGCATCCGTATAATTGAATTTGGGAACCTGCTCTCCACTCCAAATTCTAAGTAATATATCCGCACAACGATATCCAACTTCTTCACGAATATGACCTATCGTAGAAATTCTTGGTATATAATAGCTTGCTTTATCAAAATTATCAAAGCCGGTTACACAGAAATCATCCGGAACCTGATATCCCATTTCTGCTGCTGCCTCACACACACCAACTGCAATATTATCATTGGCGCAGATAATGGCATCAGGAATGCCTCCATGGTCTTCCAAAAGTTTCATAAAGCCATGATATCCACATCCAAATTCAAAACTTTCATAATAAAAATCGTTTTCTTCGTATGGTGTATCAAGTTCCTGCATGAAATCCTTTAATGCCTGCACACGCACATTACTTTCATAATTATCAGCAGGTCCCATAACAAACCAGAACTTTCTACAATCATGCACACCATATAAATGTGCGATCATTTCCTTCATGGCCAAATAATTATCGATTCCCACATAATAGAAATCATCTATTTTATTTGCAATCGAAATAGCCGGCTTACCTGATTTCTTAACCGCATCAATGACTCTCTGCCCAACATCCTTATAACGAATGTTGTTCAAATCCATAATGATACCATCAAAATCATTGAAATCCGGAAGATTATAAATATTGTATTCACCAACATTATAACCATCATCCATACTCCAATCGCCAGAACTGTTAAAAATATAGAGATTGACCTCTTCTCCGGTCTCTTTAATTCTCTGAAGAATACCAGATGGCCAGGCATACGTGAAAAAACGTTTCCACCCATCCATAACCAAGGCTATTTTTCTCATTATTCACCCTCCAAAAAGAATTACCCCTTAATCGAATCCTATTGCTTTCCTTCCATAACATGTATAGAATTCTGACGTCATTTTAACATAATTTTAGCCTTTTTACAACATTCTAGCCAAGTTTACAGATAGTTTAACACATCCTCTGGATTCCCCGCGAAACAATCTGCCCCCTGCTCTTTTAAAAATTCCTGATCACGAAATCCCCATAGAACAGAAATGCAAGGAATTCCAACATTTCTTGCCGTTGCAATGTCAACTTCGGAATCTCCAACATAAATGGCATTTTCTTTGTTCTTTCCAAGCTCCTGCAATGCCGTTAAAACAGTATCCGGTGCCGGTTTTCGCAGCACACCTTCTCGTTCACCAATTGCAACCTCTATCAAATCCGCAAAATATCTGCCATTTAATTCTTTCACTGCCGAATCTATCTTATTCGAAACAATTCCTAAAGCATATCCTCGATCCTTTAATGTTTTCATCAATTCCATTACGCCATCATATGGTCTTGTTTTATCATTACAATGCTCTCCGTAATACTCCTTAAAAAAGGAAAAAGCTTCTTCAAATCTGGAATTCGCTTCACCCTGTGGTACAGCACGAAGCATAAGATTACGTACACCATTGCCCACAAAGCATCTGACCTCTTCTATGGTTCTTAGCGGCATGCCACAGGACTTCAATGCGAAATTTACGGCATCTGTCAAATCCTCCAGCGTATCCAATAACGTTCCATCTAAGTCAAAGATAATCGTATCAATCTGTTTCATGTTCTTCTAGTCCTCCCTGACTGCTATCATGACACCTAATTCAAATGTGCCTCATAAAATGCCAAAATCATATTCATGTATGGTATAAAGGTTTCATTCTCCGTAAAAAGAATACTGTGCTTGGCTCCTTCCACCAATACTAACTGCACATTAGAAGCCTTCGTTGCAAATTCATTCTGTCCATTTGGTCCTACGGTGGTGTCATGTTCAGCCTGAAACAGCAGGGTATCCGTAGTATAATTCTCGGCATTCTCAAGTATCTTTTCCGTTGCATCTACTGCAGCCGCAAGCCACTTGTAATTGCCTCCGCTCATCTGATAATTCACATCTTTGGTCCAAGTCTGAAAAAGATAATCATATCTTGCCTTACTTGTTAAGGAACTGTTTTCAAAATCATAAATCTCTTCATAATCTGTCGTTCCTAAAGTGTATTCGTCCTCCATTCCCAAAAGCTTTGCACCTGTTGTAATAAGTCCTGCCATATGATTTGGAATACCTGCAAATTCAATCTCCATCATCGGCGAAGTCAATACAACCGCATCAAACAATGAACTGTCCTCTTCCAGAAGAAGTGCGGTAATGCCACCTCCCATAGAATGTGCATAAGCAAAAAGCTTTTCTTCTTCCTTTAATACAGGTCTTACAATCTCATTGAGAAAAAGCTTCATGTCATTTTCATATTCATCAAAATGTTTAATCGAAACTTTAGACAGATTCTCTGTAGAACGATAAGAATAACCATGTTCTCTATGCTCCATCACACTGACAGAATATCCGCTCTTTAAGAAATAATACATAATCTCGCGGTACTTATATGCAGCATCCGTGAAACCATGAATCACTACGATATGCCCTTTTTCATCCTCTGCCTGATACTGCTCATAATACAGCTTTTCCCCGTCATAGCCGTTAAAGTAACCTGTTGTTTTATGTTCATTCAGATAAGGCTCTACCAGATTCTTCATATCCTCTGTAAACGTTTCCTCTGAAAGATAGAAATCACTGTTTTCTGTTCTTGTTTTATCAAGCACCATTGCATTTTCCGGTGCAGGTACTTTCTTCTCCGGCCAGCAAAGATAGCCAATTGCAGATACTAATACAATCGCAATACCAATTATTACTTTTCGTTTTTTATTCTTCACAAAATTTCTCCTCTTCGGGTTCTTAATCTTTTTCTAAGTTCTATCCCTGCTCCAGATATCCCACATCTCAAGCAGTACAGGTAACACAAAAACCACTACTACAACATATACAATATTTTCCCACGAAATGCAATGATATAATATTGCTGTAAAAAGAAGCTGCATTGCCAGTGCCGCCAGAAAGACTTTGCTTTCAAAACGAAGCATATAACGTACTTTCATTTCTCGTAATACTTCCTTATCTATAGGCAGATATTTTAACTTATCGTAAAAAGTACATATCTGTTGATTCTCTTGAAAGCAATTGTAGGATTTCATATAAAGCAAGAATGCCACAATATTCATTAGAAAAAAGATAGAAATCAGAAAAAAATCCTCCTTGTCAAAACCATTCTGTAAGAAATTCTGCACCGGAATTCCCATAAGACCTACCATGATTACATCAATTGCTACTGCTCCAATTGTATTACCTGTCTTATCCCATTCTCGAAAGCTATAATAATATGAAAAAAATTGCTCAATTTTCGTCTCCTGTTCCAGATTACGCCCTGTTTTCATAGCTATCCATTCCTCCAGTCTCACCAAAGCTTGTCATTCTGCCCTTTTCCATAATTCCGACATAATCCATCTTCCTGTCCATTTCTTCCCTGATATGGCTTGTCATCAATACAGACGCTTCTTCTGTTGCAATCACTTCCTGCAATATTTTAAAGAAATCCACGCGAAATACCGGATCCATTCCTGCTGTTACCTCATCCAGAAGATACAGCACCGGATGATGCGCCACAGCAAAAGCCATCTGGAACTTCATCCGCTCTCCCCTTGACAGCTTCCCTACTATTTTTCCTAATGATAGTTCCATCTTCTGAATCATAATACGAAATAATTTGCCATCCCAGTTATCATAGAAATACCCTAAAAGCTGTTCATTCTGTCCGATTGTCATTTCCTCAAAGAAATGATTTTCTTCCGAAACAAAACCTATTTTATTCAGAATTCCAATGTGATTTTCCCTAATATCTTCACCCTGTAAAAGAATCTTGCCCTCATATCTTTGTTTTGGATTCATGATGTAATCCATCAAGGTTGATTTTCCTGCGCCATTTTCACCGGCAAGTCCCATAATATAACCTGCTGGTAACGAGAAACTAACATCCTGTAAGCAGAAATTCTTCCCGAAACGCTTTTTTATGCCTGTTACCTGCTCGAATTCCAGTAACATTTTGTTTCACTTCCTTTTCTTATATCTAGTCCTTATCCTTATATAATGCCTCTGCCATTTCCAGTACATCTTCGCAGGAAAGTCCTGCACTCTTAGCACCAATCATCCACTCTGCAAGTCTCTCTTCCAACATCATCAGCTGCTTCTCTCTTAGGTAATCGGTATTGTATTCGCATACATAGAAGCCCTTTCCGGCAACGGAACGAATCAGTCCTTCCTTCTCTAACTCCTCATAAGCTCGCTTTGTCGTAATGACGCTGACTTGAAGCTCCCCTGCAAGCGCTCGTATAGACGGCAGTGCCTCCCCTGCCTTTAGTTCATGTGTGACAATGGCATCCTTCAACTGATTTACAATCTGCTCATATATAGCAAGTGTGCCTTGTGGCTGAATGACAATCTTCATATAATTACCTTGCCTTTCCTGGTTGGTTCTGCGGCTTTATCATATCAAAATGTTCCCCATAACCACTATTTTTCTCTATGGACTTTGGTAAGGAACGCAGACAGAAAACATCTATCACCATGAAAACCATTATTTCTGCAATTAGCGCATATCGATATGTATCATTACCTTTTATTACTTCTTCCATAAACATAATTGTGCACATCTGTGCAACCACAGAAAACAAAAACCATATCACATAACAACTATTGTAGATCCAGTCATCCGAAGAATGTATATTTTTTGTCAATTTGGAAAATACAACTAAGATTGATGCGATATTAACCGCGAACACAACAACAACATCTAACGTTACAATCCCAAACAAAATCAAAACGGTTCCCAGAAATACTTCTATCATTATTGGTACTAAAATACGCACCCAATATACATACTTCAAATATTGTCTGCGTTCTTCCAGATTCGTTGGGCACAAAAACATCATTTTCGGAATTTGAAATGGCAATAATGCCATTCCTCTCATTCCTACTATAAATGGGATTACCCACAGATAATAACTTGCAATTCCAAAAAGCGATTCATCAGGCAACTCAATTACAGGCAGTATAAAAAACAAATACATAATACCCCATGAAATATCATTGTTGTTCGTATCACTATTTTGTATCAGTTTTCTCCAAGTAAAACTTCTTATATAATCAGATAATACTCTTTTTAACATAATTCACCTCTTATACAGCAGTTTTGGTTTTATTCTGCCCTTTTAAAATCTCAAAACGTTCCTCATAAGTAGCATATTTTTCTAAGCGCTTTGATAATTTGCTCAAGTATACAAGCAACATAATAACATCAACAATGGTTAGTAACATCAAAGCATAATGCACACCATTGATACCCTGATGCAGTTCTTCTTCCAAAATAAATACACACAACATTGTCATTGCAGTAATCACCATTCCAAAAAGCGCAAAGAGATTTGTTTTGGTATCTTTTCCCCAACTAGCCCCACCATAAGTTCTCAGTTCCAATCCTACAAAGATAAAAGCAAATAAGGTGTAAAATACAGATGTAAAAACCATATAGCCTTCCACGATTCCAAGTATTAACAAAATAGTTTCTATTACTGCTTCCACAAACGTCGGAATTATAATTCTAATCCAATACACCCTAACGAGATACTGCTTACGCTCTGCTTCATTCATGGGACTTAAGTACATAATCTTAGGCAACTTGATTGGGCACAGTTCCATTCCTATGATGCCAAGTAAAAAGACAAACATCCATAAAAGAAAACTGATGCTCCCACCCTTCGATTCACCTAAAACATTACACATATTGAAAATATTTAACAGTAAAATCCACATAAAAAGCTTAGATTTTTTATATATTTGTGTAAGATTCTTCCATGTAAAACTTCTAACATAATCATACAGCGCTCTTTTTAGCATGCTTCTTGCCCCCCTTGTCTCGTTTTGTCATAAAGTACATCAATTCTTCTATGGTCGGAATTGTAAGCGTAAGTGCTTTATCGTAAGGATATTTCGGATAATATCGGATTAACGCCCTGGATGTATATTCACTCTCTTCCATATAGATCACGTCTTCCTTTGGCAAAAGTCTTAGCTTATATGCCTCTCCCGAAACCAGTCTGTACTTATCATGAAGACTCTCAATATCCACAGAAAACAATTCCTTTCCCTTCTCAAGATAAGTAATATAATCAGCAATTCTGTCAAGGTCATCTGTCAGGTGTGTTGCTAAAATAACACCATGCTTTCCATCTGCTATGAAATCCTTCAATATCATCAAAAACTTATCTCTGAAATCTGCATCAAAATTGCCTGTTGCTTCATCCAAGATCAGAAGCTTTGGATCATGCGAAATGGCAAATGCAAACTGGAACTTTAGTTCCTCACCCTTTGACAGCTCCTTATACTTCTTCTTCGGTTCTAATCCGAAGCTTTGTAATAATTCAACAAACCGTTCTGGCTGGTAATGCTTATAATAATTGCCGTAGTGATTACCATTTTCCTGTAAGGTAAGATACCCCTCAAACAACTTTTCCTGCAGGACAAATCCCATGTCTTCATGTATCGCTCTCTCTTCCCCTTCATATCCTCTACCAAAGACCAAAACCTCACCCGAATCAGGCTTATACAAACCCAATATCAGATTTAATAATGTCGTCTTACCGGAACCATTTGGACCAATTAAGCCCATGATATAGCCCTCCGGCAGCTCCATATTGATATTATCTAATCTAAAATCTCCCAACTTCTTTGATACTCCCTTAAGTTGAATCATCTCTCTCGCCCTCCGCTTATAATGGTTGTATATCTAACTGTGTATATACCGTACATCAACTGTATATATTATTATATACAGCATGTGTACAGATATGTCAAGTGTTTGGATGCAAAAAGCACATCTTATTCTACTTCAATCTGTGTCCCTTCCATATGATGTTTCTCCATCTTATGTCTTAACTTCCTGTTCTCTACCGTGTCAAAGATGATCGAGAAATCATAATCCTCCGGGTATAGTTCCTGTGCCGCAACATGAAGCTTTATTCTTTTATGATTAATCCATATCTTTTTATTTGGAAGCTGTACACGCAAAACACCCTTGTCATTTGCTGTTTCGCAGACAATACCAATCTTCTTCTCTGGATAAATCATAACGCTATCGCCAAGCTGGAACTTGAAAGCTCTTGTCTGCTGTTTCGTGGTATGCTTGATTTTCTGAACCTTTGGCATATGTGTCTTCTCAATTTTCTGCTCCTGTACATCCTCTAAAAGCCAGTCTGCCACTTCACCATAAGCCGCCTTTGCTGCGGTCTGAAGCATATCTGCCGGCATACCAAGTCGCTTTGCAATATGAAAGGCACAACTTTCTCCTGCCTCACCGATTACAAGCTGATACAACGGTTTCAGGCTTTCTTTGTCAAAGGTCATGCGGGCATTCACAACACCTTCCTTCTTCTGCGCATATTGCTTCACCTCAGGGTAATGTGTCGTTACCAGATACAACGCTCCACTCTTTGCAAGTTCCTCTAAAATGGCAACCGCAATACCCATGCCCTCTGTCGGGTCAGTTCCAGAACCAAGCTCATCCATTATGACAAGGCTGTCACTATTTACCTTTTTCAGAATATCCAATACATTCGTGATATGTGCAGAGAAGGTAGAAAGGTTCTCCGACAGATTCTGTCCATCTCCAATATCACACAGGAAATTACTGTTCATACAAATATCAGCCTCTTGTGCTGCTACATGAAGTCCACATTGTGCCATCATGCAATTCAAGGCTACTGTTTTAATTGCAACCGTCTTTCCTCCGGTGTTTGGTCCTGTTATGACAATACCGTTGATGCCATTTCCAATAGAAAACTGCAAAGGTACGCAGATTGTTTTGTCCATTAATGGATGTCTGCCATTTTTCATGATAATCCTTCGCTCGGTATTGATATTCGGTGCTGTACCGTCATAGTCAAGGCTGAGCTTTCCTTTGGAAAAGATATAATCCAGCTTCTCCATCAGCTTAATGTCCTGCTCTAATACTTCCAATGCATCTGCTGTCATGGCTGAAAGCGTATAGAGGATTCTTCTTTCCTCATTTTCTTCGTCCAGCTTCAAAGTCTGCAATTCTTCATAGAACTTTGCAACACTGGTTGGCTCAATGAACAATGTATTTCCTGTCGAGGACTTATCCATAACACTTCCACTGATGCGGAACTTATACTCCTTCTTCACAGGAATACAAATATGTCCGTTTCGAATCGTGCTGAAACTGTCGGACATACATTCCTTATTGCTTCGAATCATGGCATCTGCCTTCTCGCGCATCTTATCCTCTGTTCGTATGATAGCACTTCGCAAGTCCTTAAGAAGCGGCGAAGCACCATCGTCTACACTTCCATTGCGAATCTGCATGGTAATCGACTGTTCCAAATCCTCCAATGCATCCAGATTCTCCTCATAATACGGCAATCCAATTTCATAAGCCTTTCCTCGTTCCAGATACGCTTTCATTCTTCGAAATGACACCAGTGTCATTCCCAGTTTTTCTAATTGAGATGCCGTAAGACAACCTCCCTTTTGCGCAATAACGAGCAATTCACGAATACCTTCTAATGATGTTAACGGTGGATTGCCGCATTTTTCTAATAAAATTCTGGCCTCTGTTGTATCCTTTAACCTTGCTCGAAGTTCCAGTTCTGAGAGGCAAGGAATGGTTTCTTCTATTTCCTTCTTTGCCCAATCCGTAAATGCCAGTGCTTTCCAGTTTTCTTTTATCTTATCAAATTCCAATATTTTCTCTGTTTGATTCATTGTTTCATTCTCCATTTCTAATTTTTATGAGCTTGCACTGTTATAGTGCCTGATTCTCCTCATACTCTCTTTGAAAAAGCCCCTAACTGCCCTTTAAAAGCGGTACATAAAAAGCCATGTACATCCACCTTATATGTCTTATGCGCATAAAAAGAGCGCAGCAAAACATAACCATTTTCGTTACATGGCTTATCACAAACAATATAAATAGGCATCAAAAAAACATGACCGTACAGCCATGCTTTTTATACATATATAGATACAGATTCCATATGCAACGCATTCGTAAGGTGGATGAAAAAGGGCAGACTTCACCTATAAAAAAGTGCCCGTTTGTTTCAAAAAGCAGCACTTTTTGCATGAAATAAAACCCTTACCGCTATTTAATTAGCCATTTTCTCCATTCTTACCACACGTAACATACAATTTCCTCCTGATATTTCAAATATTTTATTGACGATCCGTGTTTTCATCGTCTTATGCGTATAACATACTACAGCTTCTATAGAATTGTCAAATATTCTTTGACTAATCCGTTATTATTTTAGTCAACATTGACAATTATATCTATATATGGTAAAGTTTTTTGTACAAAATACTATATAGAAGGGAGTATTATATGAAAAGAAAAAAATGTTTGGCACTTCTCCTTACTGCATGTATGGTATTAGGAATACCCGCTTGCTCTTCCACTAGCACGGAGAGCAGCTCCACTACCACCGCAACGGAGAGCGCCCAAGACGCGACTACCCAGACACCAGAAACAGAAAGTGCCTCCACTGAGGTGACCGAAAATGTCGTCGGAATCAACCCTGAATGGGCTGAGAAAGCAGTTTTTTATCAGCTTTTTGTAAGAAGCTTTGCCGATGGTAACGGCGACGGTATCGGCGATTTTAAAGGGATTGAAGAGAATCTGGACTACCTGAAGGACTTAGGAATCAATGGAATATGGCTTATGCCTATGATGGAATCGACTACCTATCACGGCTATGATGTAGTTGATTACTATTCCCCAAATCCTGACTATGGAACCATAGAAGAATTCGATTCACTCGTAACTGCCTGTCATGAAAATGACATCAAGATCATTATTGACTTTGTAGTAAATCACACATCAAGTTCAAACGAATGGTTTACTACCGCATTAGCTGATTCTGACAGCAAGTATCGAGATTTTTACACTATTTCGGAAACGATTCCGGTAAAAGAAACTGACTCTACTTACTCCGAATGGAAGCAAGATGAAACCAGTGGTCTGTACTACTATGCACACTATGACACTATTATGCCTGACCTGAATTACAACAATCAGGAAGTAAGAGACGAAATTAAAAATGTAGCAAAATTCTGGCTCGATCATGGCGTTGATGGTTTCCGACTGGATGGTTCCAAAGAAATTGATACTGACATTAATGTCACTCTTGACTGGTGGTCTGAATTCACTACTTTTGTTGCTGACATTAAGCAGGACGCTTTTATTGTAGGTGAAAACTGGTCTTCTAATTATATTGAAGTAGGAAGATATTATGAAGCTATGCCTTCTTCCTTTAACTTCATTGCGGCTGATGAAATTATAAGTATGACAAACGGTCAATACATTGACATTGTCGCTGACATGAATCAGATGCGTACAAGATACACGGATAAGGTTGCCTCTACGGATATAAATGCCCTTATGATAGACTCCGTTATGATTGGCAATCACGACATGGACAGAGTCGCTACGAGAGTGAATTCGGAAGAAAAAGCCAAGCTTGCAGCTTCCATCCAATTCACATTAGCTGGTACCCCATTCATCTATTATGGCGAAGAAATCGGTCAGTTAGGACAGAAACCTGATGACAACCGAAGAGAACCTTTTGACTGGTATCAGAGCGGTGATGGCGAATATATGACACAGATGACAGAAATCTTCTTTAACCCTGTTCTTACTTATGTGCAACCTAATGATGGTATCTCTGTTGAGGAAGAATCTGCAAATGCTGACAGTATGCTGAATCATTACAAAAAGCTGATTGCTATCCGTAATGCTAACCCTGCTTTCTATAATGGAACATACGAAACACTTGGCATGGGTGGTGGCGGCCTTTACGCTTATAAGGTATCTGATGAAGAGAATCAGTATCTTGTTGTTCATAATCAAAGAAATAATGATAAAACAATCACTTTAAATGTTGACGGTACCGACCTTTATAACAATACAGAGGTTTTGGCAGGTTCCTATGAACTTAACGCTTATTCTTCCTTAATCTTAAAATATGATTCCGAAGAAAATCCTATCAACGAAAGCGATTTTGCCGAGGAAGAAGCTCAAACCTTCACCGTAACCTTCCGTGTAACCGTACCAGAGAACACACCGGACGAACCAATCTATATCATTGGAACTTTCGATAACTGGACCGTAGCAGATGACACTTATATCATGACAAAGGTTGATGATTATACTTACGAGTACACCATGACAGGACTGGAAATGTCTTCTATTCAATACAAGTATAATCGTGGTAACTGGGATGCGAGAGAACAGAATGCGGAGCATGTTGATTTAGTTGGTTCCCTGCAAAAAGAAAACAGAGAATACACTTACTATGAAGATAATTTCGTTGTAGAAGATGTCATTGAAAGCTGGTCTGATATTGAGTAATTCTCTTACCATGATTACTGTTTTATATCATAAACTTTAAATGAAAAGGAGTATCTGGCATCAACCGGATACTCCTTCTTTTCTAAGTGAAATTGATTCTCCCATAGGCAAATATAGAAACAATACAAATTCCTTCTCTTCTTTCTGAATTTCCATGGAACCACCATATCGTTTCACGATTTCCTGAATACTCTTTAACCCAAACCCATGATTCTGTCCATCTTGTTTTGTTGTCTTTGGCAGCTTTCCTTGGGTTTGCTGTATATCTGTTTTTACATAAGAATTCCGCACGCTGACAGCCAGCAATCCTTTTCCGAGCTTGCCTTCCATACGGATTCGCCTCTCTTCTATCGGGAGCTTCTCACATGCCTCAATCGCATTATCCAAAGCATTTGCAAAAAGAGCACAGATGTCTGCTTTTGCAAATGGCAGTTCTCCCGGAATATCCAGGCGTGGTACAAAATGAATGGATTTCTCACGCATCACCATTTCTTTTGCCGACAATACAACATTTACTGTCGTATCACCAGAATAATGAAGTGCCTGCGTAAGTTCAGTATTTCCTAACATTTCTTCGATATACACGGTTCTCTTTTCCTCAGGAAGTGCCAGTAATGTCTGTAAATGATTTACCAAATCGTGCTTTAATCTTCGGATTGCAAAGTTCTGCTGTTCCATACTTTCAAAATACTGTTTGTTCATGCGGGACAAAGCATTCTCCTGCTCTAATGCCTGCTGCCTCTCCAACACAAGCATTGCCCAGATAAGCCCTATAATGGCAAAAGCGGCAATCAGGAAAAGTGAGGCATCTGCAAGGATGATGGGGCGATTACCTCCATAAGGATTACGGAGCAAAACAAGCGATAACACAATGCCAAAGGACGGCAGATTCAGCACCAACAACAATTTCCATAAGGGCTTAGTAAGTTCAAAATCTGCCCTTGGTCTACGTGAGCGAATTAATAGGTAGAGAAGCAATATGTAGACTTCTTTTACCAGTGAATAAATCACTCTTGATATATTATTGAATTCAAACAATACAGCTTCTAAAGCATTATCCAAAAAACCATTAAAAGCAAATACGGTACTTGCAAGCATTAACCCTATAACAAGCCGCTTCCATCCCGACCCTTCACAACATATCCAGATTCCAAGCATGAAAATAAGCAATGTGGCGGGAAGATTCCCCCAATCACCAATAAAAATGATCATCCCCAGTATCAACCAGCTTATAAACACTAAAACCGGTTTACACCACCATTTTCGCTTCACCTGCAAAAGACTTGTTATGGAACAATAAATCGGAATGGAAAAGATTACGTAACATACATAGCCAATTAACAACTCCATCGTTATTTCCACTCTTATATCCCTCCTAACATTGCTTTTGCAAGACTCGTCATTGCTGTTTCCTTCATGGCCCGACTGACTGGCAGCTTCCTATCTGCCATGACTACACAGTCCGCACCTATACAATCCACCTTATCCGGGTTCACCAGATAACGCTGATGAATTCTCACAAAACAGCCTGCAAGCTTTTCTGCCACTTCGTCAAGCTTTCCATAAAAGGAATACTCCTTATCGTGACATACTAAACTGACCTTTCTCTTATCACTGTAGAAATACGAAATCTCACTCAGTGGGAAACGGTACGTTCCTTCCGTATTCTTGAACACATACTCCTGATCGGTTCTTGCTGCCATTTTCTTCCTGATTCGTCCAAGCAGCTCTGAAAGTCTTTCTCTTTGTACCGGCTTTAGCATATAGTCCATGGCATTTACCCGGTATCCATCAAATACATAATCTGCATATCCTGTCACAAACACAAGCAGCATCTCCTGATTAAAGCTTCGTATCTGCTCTGCTGCCTGCATTCCATTCATCCCCTCCATCTCCACATCAAGAAACAAAAGGTCTATCTCACCCGGATGCTTTTGCAGCCAATGCACAGCGCCCGCTCCCGTGGAAAATTCATAAACAATTTCCTCTTCCCCTTCTATTAACAGCTTTTCAAGCTCAAAGCGTAAAAATTCTCTTGCCTCATTCTGGTCATCACATATTCCTATTCGTAGCATAAACGGCCTCTCTCTTTCGCTTTTTCATCATATCGATTATATCACATTTCCATCATAATCCAATTTTTCTCTTTTCAAAACTTTACATCAGAGCTTCCAAAAATTACATTTTTTGCAAGCCCATGCCAAATTTTACAATGTAACGTTCAAAAATGACACCTCTTTTCCTGCCATTTCCCAAATATGTTATCGTAATGCTATCGCAGAGATGACACTCTTGTCAAAAACACTCTGCATCTTTACCCAAATATCAGAAAGGACGATAAATCATGTTATATGTAAAAAATCTTGAAAAATCCTATCAATCCGGTAACAAATCTTACCCTGTCTTAAAGGGCATTGACCTTACCGTTGCTCAGCAGGAATTCGTTGCAGTCATGGGGCCTTCCGGCTCTGGTAAGAGTACGTTACTCAACTGTATCTCCTGTTATATTCCATTCGAAAACGGCACCATTCGTCTTGGCGGAAAGGAATTAAAGGGGTTAGACGAAGAAAGCCTTGCCAGAATCCGCAATGAAAAGCTTGGTTTCGTCTTCCAGGACTTTATGCTTTTGGATGGCTTGACTGTAAGAGAGAATATCCTCGTTCCACGCATCATTCAAGGTTCTGTTTCAAAGGATGCCAAAGCCCTTGCTGACAAACTGCTTTCTCTCTTTGGTATCGAACACATTGCTCATAAATATCCCGCAGAAATATCCGGTGGTGAACGTCAGCGAACCGCAGTTGCAAGAAGCTTAATTAACCAGCCTCTCATGATTCTTGCCGATGAACCAACCGGGAACCTCGACAGCAAATCAAGTCTCGCTGTTATCAACGCTTTTGAAAATGCCAAAGAGTATCTGAATGCTACTATTTTCATGGTAACTCATGACAGCTATGCCGCATCCTTCTGTGACCGCGTTATTTTATTAAAGGACGGCAAGGTTTATAACACTTTAGAGAAAAAAGAAGACCGCAGTCAATTCCAGGATCGTCTGCTGGCTTCTATCAAAGAAATGAGTACAGAAAGTTAAGAGGTATGAAATGATGATGACGAATTTTTCTTCTTTACTTACAAAAATACAGAAATCAGAGCGAAAACAGGCTCTTCTTTATCTTTTTTGCAACTTTGTTTCCCTTTTACTGATTACGGCATATTCTGCCATAATGTACTCCCCTACGGTACTTTTGGTACTGCCAGAGGGTGGTGACAGCCGTAAGCAGATGGTTGCCATTTTCATCCTTGCGCTGTTTGGCTGTGTTGTATTCACCATCTATGCCTCCTGCCTCTTTTTCCGCAAAAAGGCAAGACAGCTTGGCATTTTAATGGCGCTTGGTGCCTCCCGAAAGAAACTTGCACCGGGACTTTTCAAAGAAGTCATTACGCTTAGTGGTTTTTCTTCTTTACTTGGTATTCTGGCAGGATTTCCGTTTGTATGGCTTTTATGGAATTCTTTCCGTATCTTTATTATTAACAGTGCAGAAATGAAGCTTCAACTTGATTTTAGCTGCCTGTATCTATCTGTAATATTCTGGTTCCTTGTAGTTGGTTTTTCCTGCCTTACAGCCTACCGCTACCTGAAACGTACCAATATTATGGATGTCGTTCATGAGGAGCATAAAAACGAACCTGTGAAGGAACTAGGAAAATGGTGTGGTCCAGTCGGCTTTCTTCTGCTGCTTCTTGGTGCCATTAGCGGATACAGCGCTCCTAGCATTTACTATGCACTGGTAGACGGTCATTACCCTCCGGCATGGTTAAATATCTTCTATGCACCCGTATTTGTCGGCTTATATATGATTATGTTGCATACGGTTGTGCACGGCTGGCGTTCCACGAAAAAGAACCCATACAAAAACATCATTTCACGCAGTATGATGAAATTTCAGGGAAAACAGACGGTAAACAACCTTCTGGTCAGTACGGTATTGATTGCCGGAGCTTCCTTTGCCATTTTCTATATCCCGCTGACGTCCGTTGGACAGATGATGGAAGTTGCAAGCCGCCCTTACGGCTACCGTTACCACTATCCTCTCACACAGGAAGAACGTCTTCCGAATCAGACTGCAATAGTGGAAATGGCATCTGACTATGGCCTGACGATAGGTGACTGGCACGAAAGTCCATACATTGTACTTGCCATGGATGGCATGAAAACCGTCGAAGATTCTGCAACCACTTATCACGAAGAATATACGACCCTTTATTGCGAAGGCCGCTTTTTCTCAGAAAGCAGCTATCGAAACATGACCGGATGTGACCTCACGGTAGAGTCCGGAACCTATTATGCTATTTGCAATGAGACAGAAACCGCTCTCTACTATTTGACAACCGGTTCTACGCTGTTTACAAATATGACGACATGTGAAACAATTCCTGTTACCTTTGCAGGATATACCCATTACGACTTTCTCTTTGGAGAGCCTTCTTACTATGTCATAAATGACAAGGATTATGAACAGATTGCGAACGGTCTTTCTGATGAATGGATGGAAGAAATGATATTCTTCAACATCGAAAAAGAAGATAGCTATGCCTTTGCCTGTGAATTCTTCCATACCCTTACAGATTCTTATGAAGCAGACTATGCACTTCCAAACTATTATGATCGTATTCGAAAAATTGATTGCGATAAGAACGGTGAAACATATTGGGGTGACACGGATGATATGACGAAGATTTCCTTTGATTCGCCGGATTCCACTGAATTTCGAAATTACTGGACCTATATGCCAAAGATTGCGATTTTAGATCAAACAGATTTTCTAAGAAATGCTGCCGTTTTCCTGATGTTATTCCTGTTCATCTCCATCATCTGTATTCTGGCCGCCATTGTCATCAGTTATACACGCTGCATGACCATTACCATGAATAACCGTTATGTTTTTGATGATTTACGAAAGCTTGGCGCTTCGCCCCGTTTCTTAAAAGCAGAAGTTCGGAGTCAGGCAAGCAAGGTGTTTGTCATTCCCTGTACCGTGGGCATGAGCGCTATGTATTTCCTGTATACTTTGATTCTGTTGGCAAATGATGGGAAGCTTACCTCAAGTGAAATCGGCGGACTCGGCGCCTGCCTTATGATTCTCTTCTTGTTTGCTGGTGTGTTTTATCTTGTTTACCGCTATACAGTAAGGACAATGTGCAGACAACTGGAGATTAAAATGTAATAGAAAAGGGAATGCACACACGCATTCCCTTTTTGTGGTTAATTTTTCCGTTGTCTGCCATTCTTTACCGCATCAATCCGCTCATCATACAGCCTCCGGCTGCCCCGACTTCTCTTACTAGCGGCATATTCTCTTCACTGATTCCGCCAATAGCATACACTGGAATATCTACAGCCTGACATACTTCTTGTAAGAAATCCAAACCTCTTGGTGGCACTCCTTTCTTGCAGTCGGTGGCAAAAATATGTCCTGCAACAATATAGGTACAACCTTTCTTCTTTGCTTTTCTTGCGTCCTCAACCGAATGGCAGGATGCTCCAAGCATCGTAAAGGCTTTCTTTTCCTCATCCGTCATGGTATCAAGAACCGGTAATGACACATGCAACGCTTTTGCCTGTAATTCTATGGCAACCCTGGTAAAAGAATGCAAAATACAAGGAACATCATATCTTTTACATATTTTCATGACTTTCGCAGCAAGTTCTTTATATTCCGTTTCTGACAAATCCTTTTCCCGCAAGATTATTCCTGTGGGCTTACACTTTGCAATCTCCTCAATACGTACCAGAAAATCCTTCTGACAAAGCTTACGGTTTGTAACACATAAAATATCAAACATACAGATAATCGTTCAGCACAGGCTGCAATCCTTCCTTTGCCATATCCTGATACATGGTATCAAAGCTACGGCTGTCATTGATTTCAAATTGCTCATCACCTACTGCGCTGTCGCTCTCCTTCCCTGTATATTTGCTTTCGTGGTCACCGATTCCGGTGGAAACCCCTGCAGACACCTTAGTTGCTGCTATTTTCACGATTCCGTTGCGGAACTGGGCACTTTCACGGGACGAAACGGTAATGCCTACAAATGGCAGGAAAATACGATATGCGCAGATAATCTGGCAAAGTTGTTTTTCATGTACATCAAGCGGATTGATTTTATCATTATTAATAATCGGTCTTAAACGAGGGCAGGAAAGCGACATCTCTGCCTGTGGATATTTTCTTTGCAAATAGTAAACATGCAATGCGCTTGCCAATGCATCCTTACGAAAATCAGCCAATCCAAGCAGCGCAGAAAAAGCAACACCACGCATTCCACCTCTTAATGCTCTCTCCTGCGCATCAAAACGATATGGCCAGACACGCTTATGTCCTAATAAATGAAGCGTTTCATATTTATCTGCGTCATAAGTCTCCTGAAAAACAGTGACATAATCTGCACCGCATTCATGCAGATAGCGATACTCGTCCGTATTCACCGGATAGATTTCAAGACCAACCATTCTAAAGTATTTTCGCGCAAGCTTGCAAGCCTCACCAATGTACTTGATATCACTCATCGCACGACTTTCACCAGTCAGAATCAGAATTTCTTCCATTCCTGAATCGGAAATGACTTTCATTTCGTGCTCTATCTGCTCCATCGTCAGCTTCATATGATTGATATGATTATAGCAGTTAAAACCACAATAAACACAATAGTTCTCACAATAATTGGCTATATATAACGGTGTAAACAGATAAACGGTGTTACCAAAGTGCTTTCTGGTTTCTATTCTTGCCTTTTGCGCCATCTGCTCCAAAAACGGTTCTGCTGCCGGAGACAGCAATGCCTTGAAATCCTCTATAGAACAAAACTCATGCTCAAGCGCTGCTTTCACATCCGCTGCCGTATATTGAGAATAATCATACGCATGCATCTGCTCCATAACCTTTTGGCAGATATCAGACTCTATCTGCTCCATGCCGGGCATATATTCCATATGATTTTTTCTTGAAGAAGGGTCATTTTCCAATCTATGCTTTCTCTCAATAGCTTCCGCAGAAAGATGCTCTGAATCAACAAAATACTGATTTTCCATTTCACATTGCCTCCATTAATCGCGTAAAAATCCAGTAAGCGGATCTGATGCAGATGCACCTCTTACAAGCACTCTGCCTAATCCTGACAAATATGCCTTTCTTCCGGCTTCTATTGCCTGACGGAAAGCTGCTGCCATCAATGGTAAATCTCCTGCGGTTGCCAGGGCTGTATTCGCCATAATTGCCGCTGCTCCCATTTCCATAGCTTCACATGCCTGTGATGGTCTTCCGATTCCGGCGTCTACGATAATTGGTAAATCGATTTCCTGAATCAGAATCTGAATAAAATCACGGGTTGCCAATCCTTTATTGGAACCAATCGGCGCTGCAAGAGGCATAACAGCTGCTGCACCTGCATTTACCAAATCTCTTGCAACATTCAAGTCAGGATACATGTATGGCATAACAACAAAGCCTTCTTTTGCCAGAATCTCTGTTGCCTTGATTGTCTCAGCATTATCCGGCAGCAGGTATTTTGTATCACGCATAATTTCAACTTTTACGAAATCACCACAACCAAGTTCTCTTGCAAGGCGGGCAATGCGAACAGCCTCCTCGGCATTTCTTGCCCCGGAAGTATTCGGAAGCAACGTCACTCCTTTGGGAATATAATCTAATATATTCTCCTGCTCCTTCGTATTTGCACGTCTGACTGCAAGGGTAATAATCTCTGCCCCTGCATCTTTTACTGCCGCCTCAATCAAGTTCAACGAATATTTTCCTGAACCAAGAATAAATCTTGAATGGAATTCATGTCCACCTATTACTAATTTGTCGTTTGTCTGCATTTTATTACACCTCATACTCTTCCAATAAAATTCTAAGCACCATGTGTGCCTCATGCGCTGCACATACCATAACACGAGACGAAACAAGACCTATGCCATCTGCGATATCACTGACTCCATCTCCACATAAATAAACATGCTTTGTAAGCTTTCTTGTCTTTATCTCATTTGCCGAACCAAATCCCGACATCCCGGAACCGGAAAGCAAATACTTCTCCGGGAAGTGTTCGATTACACCGTTTACAAGCATTGCCTTTGCTTCTGCCTGATCAAATGCCTCACAAATAATCTGCTCGCCTCGAAGCAATTCTTCGATATTGTCTTCTGTAACACGCACTGTATCCGTAACAACCTCACAATATGGCGCAATTGCCTTTAATGTATCTGCAAGCGCCTGCGTTTTATACATTCCAAGCTGTGAAACTGCATATTGCTGGCGATTTAGATTTGATAGATCTACTTTGTCATAGTCAATCAAATGAAGCCTTCCGATTCCCGCTCGTGCAAGCATAATCGCAATATTCGAACCAAGCCCTCCAAGTCCGCATATGGCAACCGAAGCCTCAGAAAATCTTCTCTGCACCTCTACGCCATGCCGTTCTTCTAATGCTTTTGTCATTTCCTCTCTTGACGGAATGTCTGCCAAATCAGCCACCTCCTACGAAACTGACAACTTCTATTACGTCATCATCCTGAATCACCACTTCATCATATTTTGACTTTGGAACGATTTCTTCATTTCTCTCAACTGCAATTCTCTTTGGGTCATAACTTGTTGTTTGCAGGTATTGGGAAATTGTCTTTCCTGCTGCATCCACAAGATTTCCGTTGATTTTTACCATACTTTTCTCCTTATAATATAAAAATGGGAAGCTACCTAAACATAAGGTAACTTCCCACATAAATATCTTGTATCATCAGGCATCCCTACGTTGGCATTATCCAAATCAGGTTATGGGTCGAAGGTCACACCTTCCTCTCAGCCTGTTTACAAGCTCCCCGCTGTTCAATTGTTGTAGTTCATTATAATTTTTTTGTGTGCAAAATACAAGTCTAAAATATTTTTTTAGAATTTTTATAAAATTCTCCCGCCAATTATGTTATAGTTATACATATAAAAAAATAAAGGTGTTTGATTATATTGCAGTTTTTTCAGTCAAAATTCAAAGAAAAATTAACTGAAACATTAAAAGCAGTCTTCCCGATTCTGGCTATTGTGCTGTTGCTTTGCTTCTCCATTGCACCAATACCGCCAAGTATCTTGATGACCTTTCTGGTGGGAGCTGTCCTTTTAATTGTTGGAATGCTACTCTTTAACGTGGGCGTTGAATTATCCATGACTCCAATGGGTGAACGAGTTGGTACAATCATGACCAAGTCCAAAAATCTGTTGGTTATCATAGTAATCAGTTTTATCATGGGATTTGTAATCACCATATCAGAATCGGATTTACAGGTATTGGCAGAACAAGTTCCATCTATTCCAAACCTGACACTCATTCTCGCTGTAGCCTTAGGTGTTGGAATCTTTCTGGTTATTGCACTTTTGCGTATGCTGTTTGGAATACCATTATCTCACTTACTTATTGTATTCTATGGCATCGTTTTTGCACTGACCGCATTTGTTCCAAAAGATTTTCTTGCTATCGCCTTTGATTCCGGCGGTGTCACAACCGGTCCTATGACTGTTCCATTTATTATGTCCTTTGGTGTCGGTATTGCTGCTATCCGAAATGATAAGCATGCCGCAGATGATAGCTTCGGTCTTGTTTCCCTTTGCTCTATCGGTCCCATTCTTGCCGTTCTCATTCTTGGCATGATTTATAATCCGGGATCAACGCAACAAGTTTCTGACTCTATTCCTATCATTGATAATACGGTTGACTTATGGCAGTTATTTGCTGATGAATTACCTACATATATCAAGGAAATGGCTGTTTCCATTCTTCCTATCATTGTTTTCTTTGGAATCTTCCAGTTGATTTCCAGAGACATTAATAAGAGAACTCTTACGAAAATTGGCATTGGTTTAATTTATACTTACGTTGGACTTGTTCTTTTCCTGACGGGTGTAAATGTCGGTTTTATGCCTGCCGGAAATTATCTTGGACAAACTATTGCAGGGCTTTCCTATTCATGGATTATCGTTCCAATTGGTATGATTATCGGTTACTTTATCGTAATGGCTGAGCCTGCTGTATTCGTATTGACCAAACAGGTTGAAGATTTAACATCTGGTGCCATTTCCGCAAACGCCATGGGACTTAGCTTATCCATCGGTGTTTCTGCATCTGTTGGTCTTGCTATGATTCGTGTATTAACCGGAATTTCTATTCTCTGGTTCCTAATTCCAGGATATGCAATTGCTCTGATCTTAACGTTCTTCGTTCCAAAGATATTTACCGCTATTGCATTCGACTCCGGTGGTGTTGCATCCGGTCCAATGACCGCAACCTTCCTGCTTCCTTTTGCTATGGGTGCATGTGAAGCATTAGGTGGAAATATCATTACCGATGCCTTTGGTATTGTAGCTATGGTTGCCATGACGCCACTTATTACTATTCAGATCATGGGATTAGTTTATAAGGTAAAAGAAAGCAAGCTTCACAAGGCTATGGCAAGCGAAAAGCTCTATGTATCACTGGATGCTTATGACGATATGGAAATTATTGAACTTTAGTAATTACTTATACTAAGAAAGGACACTATGGGAACTTTATATTTAATGACAACCATTGTCGATAAAAAAGATGCGAAAAAATACCTAGACTTATATCAGGAAAATGACCTGAATGTCATGTATCTGACTCTTGGTGCCGGTACTGCCTCCAACGAAGTCTTAGATTACCTTGGACTGGATTCTGCGGAAAAAGCGGTTTCTTTCTCCGTATTAGAAGAAAACTCCTGGATTAACATCAAAAAGCAGTTAGAAAAGAAGCTCAAGATTGACGCCCCTGGTGGCGGTATTGCTTTCACCATTCCCTTAAGCAGTGTTGGCGGGAAAAAGACATTACAATTTCTTTTAGAAAGTCAGGATTATCAAAAAGAGGAGGAATCAGCCTTGAAAAATACTACGCACGAACTCATTATTGTTATCGCGGAACAAGGATATACCAATATGATTATGGACGCTGCCAGAGCAGCCGGTGCCTACGGTGGAACTGTTATCCATGCCAAAGGAACCGGTATGGAGGCTGCCGAGAAATTCATGGGCGTATCACTTGCCGCTGAAAAAGAAATGGTATTTATCGTTACTAAAACAGAACAGAAAAACGCTATCATGCAGGCTATCATGAAAAATGCAGGATTAGACAGCAAAGCAAAATCCATTGTTTTCTCTCTTCCAGTAACTGATACCGCAGGATTACGATTAATTGAAGATTAAGATACGAAAAGAGGAATGTGTTATTTTGAGCACATTCCTCTTTTCTTAATTCATTCTACAAAAAAATTCACTCGTATATGTCTTTTTTACACTCACTCATTTCTTCATAATCTTCTTTACTTCCACATCGTTTTAAATAGTCATGTCCACCATCAACAGCCACAGCACCACATTTACAAAATTTGAAATCATGTCTATGCATGCTTTCTATAACATCATTGCACTTTTTACATTTAATCTTATTTATTAAAATCTTCTCCATACTATCACCAACCCAAATTATCATATCATAAACATAATCATAATGCTATTGCTCATATAATAAAAACCTCCGACTAAAGAGCAGGAATCATAAGACAGTTAACAGGCACAGCCGTATGATCTGATGTGCCTGTTCTTGTATAATTTGATTTCGCGTGATAAGATTGAAACAGATCGATAAATTGGAATTTAGTGAGGTACTTAGGAATGTTAGAATGGATTAGAAAATTTAGTTTAAGGAAAGCGGGAATATGTAGTGTTATTGTAGGTATAACAAATATAATAGTGCATATATTGGTTGTTGCAAATATTATTCCTTATTTATGGGTAAATGGAGGAAGAACGGAAGCATTTGAAGCCGCACAACAAATTTCAATCAGTTCAATTGGAATGACAATTGTCAATGTATTGATTGCTCTAGTTGCGAGTCAAATTATTCCTATTAAGTTTAATAAATTTTGGGGGATAGTACTTTCTGTATTTTTAATTATTACATTACCTCTAACATTAGTAGGAGTTATTCAACAGTTTATGGGAACAATTTTTGAAAAGTGTGTTATGGGAATAATAACAATAATTGGTTTTTGTGCAGATACAAGAATTGCATTTGAGAAACGCTGGTAAAGAGATGTACAACTTCCAATTGTTCGAGTAGATTTAAGGGCGCACTTCTATACATAGATCCAGCTATGTATAGAAGTGCTATGATAAAAGCCAAGCGGCATTTTACCGCTTGGCTTTAACTGTTTTACGGACACCCATCGAACAACGATGAATCCTTTTATATTTACACTGCAAACAACTTCTTTTTAAATTATTTACGGTATCAAGCGATTGGTATCTCTTGGAAATAACGATGCTTGTCTTACGTTGTCTAATCTTAATAACCTCGCTACAAATCGTTCCAATCCTAACCCCAATCCTCCATGTGGTGGTAACCCATGCTTATGCGCCATCAGATAGCTTTCAAAGTTCTCCGGCTCCATGCCGCGTCTTCTCATCTTCTCAATCTGTTCCTCATAGTTATGAATTCGCTGACCACCTGTTGTAATTTCAAGCCCTCGAAAAAGAAGGTCAAAGCTTAACGTTTCTTCTGTATTCTCAGGATTCTCCATTGCATAAAATGGTCGTTTCCTACTTGGATAATGGGTTACAAATACGAATTCACTTCCTGTTTTCTTCTGTATCAATTCACACAAAAGCTTCTCTTCCTCTGGTTCAAAGTCCTCATAGTCCTTGATTTGGCGTTTATAGGCTTCTGCAACCATTTTCTTAGCATCCATAAACTTTACCATTGGAATCTCTATGATTTCCGGCAGCTTTAACTTTAAAAGTTCTATTTCCAAAGCATAATTTGCTTTCAGGTACGTTAGTGCACTCTTTAACATGGCTGTTTCCATTTCCATGATTTCTGTAAAATCCTGAATATATCCCATTTCAAAGTCTACGCCTGTGTATTCATTCAAGTGTCGTGAAGTATCATGCTTTTCTGCTCTGAACACGGGTCCTATTTCAAATACTCGCTCAAACACCCCTACCATCATCTGCTTATAAAACTGTGGACTCTGCGCCAGATACGCTTCTTTTCCAAAATAGTCCAGCTTAAAGATATTCGCTCCACCCTCTGCACCTTCTGCTACAAGCTTTGGAGAATGAATCTCCGTAAAACCATTTCCCCTTAAGAATTGACGAAATCCTGCTGTGATTCCCTCCTGAATCTTGAAAATGGCGCGTTCCTTCTCGTTTCTTGCTGTCACAGGTCGATAATCCAAAAGATTTTCTAAAGAAGTTTCTACCTTCTTCTGATTTATAACGATAGGTGATGGCTCATTTGGCACTGATAAAATCTCTACTTCCAGCATACGAAGTTCATAGCCGACCTTTGCACGTTCTTCCTGTACTACTTCTGCGGTAATGACTACACAGCTTTCTTCTTTCAGATTCTCTAATTCAAAATGACTCCATTCCTTTGCATAAACACATTGTACTACGGTTCTTTTGGTTCGAAGAAGCACAAATGCAAAGTCACTCATTTTTCTAATTTTATAAATACTTCCGTGAATTTGAATTGCTTCACCAATATGTTCCTTTAAACTGTCTGCCTCTACTGACTTATTTATTATATTACCATTGATTTTATAAATTTTATTTTCCATCTTTTTTTGTCCTTTCCCGGTATATAAGCGCTATTCTGTTTCTCACTTTTATAAAAAACAAACATATGCTGTATCAATCATCTTTCCTCTATCGATTCTTGATATTATCCATAAGGACATCATCTCTATGTCCCATACGATCACACCCCTTCTATATCTTTGTATCCCGTATGGAACATGTTCCTCTGCTTCAGTATGCGCATAAGAAAAGCCACACGGGTAAAATACTTTTAAAAAATATTTTCTACCAGTGCGGCTTCTTATTATCTTATCCACACAGGTACAACGACAATAAGCGCTTGTACCTGTTACTTACCAGCTACAAGCGCTATCAATCGTCGTCCCTGTTCAGTTTATTTAACTGAATCACATACTTCTGCATTGATAACTTCCTCGTTTCTTATTTATTGCACATTAGTCTAGCATATACCATTATAAAATGTCAATCAAAAAATACTACCCTACCCCAGCACTCTCTTCTGTTTCCACCAGTAATACACGATAAACATCACAGCTCCGATGCTCCATGTAATCGGAAAGCAGCAGAGAATCATTTCCAGACTCTTTCCGGCTGCGATAAATAATACCCATACAATTCGGAATAGGCATGTCCCACAAAAGACCATAAGCGTGGATACCATCACAAATCCTTCTGCACGCAACGCCCCGGATAAAATCTCTATAAATTCAAACAAAAAGAAATACGGTGCGATACTCCAAACCATGCGAACACCAATATCAATGACTGCACTATCCGAAGTAAAGAATCCAAGCAGAAAACGGTCATTTAACAAAATCAAACCACTTATGGTAAATGCTGCTGCGACTGCTATCATAAGCCAGATTCGAACAGCCTTACGGATTCTTTCCGGCTTACCTGCACCGAAGTTCTGTCCAACAAAGGTTACAATGGCTGTTCCAAAAGCATTATTAATCATCCAGAAGAAACCGTCTATCTTCCCAAATGCCGCCCATGCAGCAACCGTATCTACGCCAAAGTCATTCAGTGCCGCCTGAATAATCACATTGGAAATGCTATACATAGCAGACTCGATTCCTGTGGGAAGTCCAATCCAGAGTAATTTCTTTAAAAAATCCGGTTTCAGACAAAGCTTATTCAGTTCCAGTTTCAGCTCTTTGGTTCGATACATAATCAAAAGTGTTACCAATATGGCACTGATTGCCTGAGACAGTAATGTCGCATATCCGACTCCGGCAACACCGCTTTCAAAGCCTAACACAAATACAAAATCCAGAACAATATTAATACCACAGCAGATAATCAATAGATATAGTGGTCTTTTTGAATCACCAACTGCTCTTAAAATAGCAGCTCCCATATTGTAAACGAATACAAAAACCATACCTGCTGAATAGATTCTTACATACTGTGTAGATTCTGCCATCAGTTCCTCTGGCGTGTTCATCCATCTTAGGATATCCGGTGCAAGCCAGATTCCAAGGACACCAAACACCAGTCCCCCTAAAATGGCAAACGCATAAGAGGTATGCAGTGTCTGATACACTCCATTTTCATCCTTTGCACCATAATACTGTGCCACAAGAACCGAAGCACCCGTAGAAATGCCTGTGAAAAAGCCGATTACCAAATTGATAATCTGACTCGACGAGCCACCTACACTGGATAATGCTTCTTTTCCGACAAATCTTCCTACGATAACGGTGTCCACAGTATTATAAAGCTGTTGAAAAAATATTCCAATTAAGATCGGGAAGAAGAACATTAGAAGCTGTTTCCAGATGACTCCTTCCGTGATTCCATTATCCTGTTTCTCCATTCTAATAGCCATGCCTTTCCGCAATTCTTACCCCAATGTCAGATTCAAATATCCCTTTTTCTCCATCCATATCATATCCTTTGGAAGGAATATCATACCTCCAGCATTGTCTGCATAAGCTTTCTTTACCCCCATGTTTTGCATGATTTCAGGTAAAAGTTCTCTTAATTCCTCTTCCTCAAAAGTCGTTTCTACTACACAAAGCTTTCCTTCTTCAACACGGTACATGATAAGCTCTGCTCTTTCACCACAAGTAAACATCAGCGTCTCTCCACCACAGAAGGCATTCTCATCCATGGCGTACTGAAGTGCCTGCTCATCCCATTCTACATAACCTTCTACCGTAAAATGCATGTCACGCAGACTCTTATATTCCTTCGCCGTTATAGGTTTTAAGCTCCAATCTTCTATACTATTTTCTGACATAAATGTCACATTTTCTTTTATCCATTTAGCAGAACCTTCATACATCCAACATGGACTGGCTTCAAACGCTTTCACGAATCCAAGTCCTTCATAATATTTCTCTAATTCTTCTCCTGCTGGCTGTAAAAGCAATGGCTCCTGATATTTTTCCATCGCATACTTTATCAGTTCTGACGCATAACCTCTTTTTCTATATTCCAGTAAGGTCGCAACAGCATATACATAACGTGCCGGTTCCCTTTTGCCATTTATATGCACCTGCACAGGCAGAAAGCTTGCCATGGAAACGGGCTTGCCATCAGCATAAATGACCAGCATATTCTCTGTTTCAAATCGCTTGTCCAGATACATCTGAATATATTCTCCCGTATCACCAAAGCATTGCTTCCATATATCTATAATCGGTTCCTGTTCTGTTTCGTTAGCAAATACGACATGACTTTCCGTCGCATAATACTTTTTCAGCAAAATATCCGGGTAATAGGACAACTTTGCCTTACGAAGTCCTAAATCTCCTGTATCTTCTTCTCGGTTTACATAGGTAAAGTTCTGACCTTCATGTAAAACAAACTGCTGATTAATCATCGGATATGCTCCCTGCAATTCAGGAAACGCTTTCTCAAAATGCACCACCATAGTATTGGAATTCAGTCGTTCTCCTATGGTAAATGCTACAATAGAACCCTTTTTGCGCAGGACACCGCCAAATAGCCCAAGCTCCTTGTAATAGGTAAATGCCTTTTCCAGAACCCGCATTTCCTGCTCCATCTCGTCATTCCATTTTTCTTCTCTCTGACCAATCCACAGCTTTGCCATCTCACGACATTCATTCATATTGTCCGTTGTCAGTGCTTCATAACTCCAATCGGCATCATCCATAAATCTTGCAATGTGATTACGCTTTCCATGCAGCTTTTTTCCTCGAAGTGTGGACAATTTTTCGACTGTATATACATAATCAAAATCACTCCGGTCTGCATCAATCTCGAATTCTCCTGGAAACCATTGAATAAGCTGCTTTCGCTCCTCCTCAACAATCGGATATAGACAAAGCTTACGTTGATGCGCTGCGCAGATTCCACGAAGCAGTTCAATTGCCTTTTTCTTATCTCCATTTCCAAAAGGAAAAGAGTACTCAAAATTGCCTCTCTCACGATATCGAATCATGCCGCAATCATAGGCTTGCCCTACTTCTACCTCGTAAACCTCACTCCATATAAAATTGTTTGCAAATGTATATTCACAGGCTCCTAAATCATCCTCCTGCAATTTCTGTGTCATCCAGTCTCTATCCTCCAGTGAAATCGGATGAAACGTTAATTTTTCTTTTTCCAGCATAATATATCCCTTATCTATTTTTCATTTCTTTTTAGTATTACCACTTTTACATACACTATATTAGTATACGAATGATTCCCTCACTTCGCAACTACATACATTTTTTTCTACATAACAAGCGACAATACTCCATATACAACCGGCTGATGCAGCAAATACAGAAGCAAAGAATTCTTTCCAAGCCATTCCAATGGTAAAAAATGAATATTTGGAATCTTTTTCAGCAATTCCTTTTCCTGTAGAAAACGATACAGGAAATATCCTGTTAAAAATAAAAAATACCATGGAATCAAAGAAAAATAATCTGTGGAAAAGAATCCTCTCTCTGTAAATCCCAGAAAGGTTGTAAAAAGATTGTCATATAAATCTTGCGGCAGTTCTAAAAGCTCCATTTCCCCGATTCCCATATAACCTTGATTTATATTCCTGAACAGCAAAAAAAGCACAAAAGAACTAAGCAAACCAGTAAAACTGTTACATTTTTTCCATAATGGCTCTAATAAAACCTGTAATAGCATGCACGTACCAAGTAATGTCAATACACCAAAAACCACTCTGTTTTGTGGCATCACAAGAAGTGTTACAGCCGTAATCAGTAATCCACCACCAAATACAACAAAGCCACGTCTTAGCTTTCTCCTGCTAAGACACCAGCAAAAACCTGACAAAAGAATAAAAGTCCAACATATGCTTTGCTGCCAAAAATACCCTACCATAGAGTCATACCATTCTAAATTCCATCCAAAAATATATACCAAATCCCATACCGCATGATAAACTACCATACTAAGCAGCGTAATTCCTCTGATATTATCCACGAAATGATATCTCTGTCTTTTCATCTCTTCTACCTTTCCTGCCTCCCTTTCGCATTCTTCACAAAAAAAGTATACATCCTGTTTCAAACAAAATGTATACCTTTTTATTCCTGAAGAGCAACTTTTTACTTATAATCACTGATATCGTGGAATGTTACCATAATGATCTGCGTATCTGCACGTTTTCCAATAGCTTTTACGGATAAGCGATACCACTTATTATATTCTCTTTGTATTTCAAGATCACAAACGTTACTCTCTTCTGTTACATCTTCAAATACTTTTTGTAGCTCCAGCCTCTCTTCTTTCATGAGCAGTTCATCATCTGTCGCAATACAGTTTTCATACATCTTGTTACTTCTTAGTAACTCCATTTTATCATTTCTGTATTCATATACTGCAATCGGAACATCTAATATATCGAACAAAACACTGACAGTCGAGCGTGTATTCCATAATTCGCTAATCATATTGATATTCTCATTTCGCGCTCTTTGTGCTTCCTTTTTATGTTCTTTTTCTATATACTTCTCATAATCAGCTACTGGCATAGGCTTTGCAAAATAAAATCCCTGCGCATACTCACAACCGATACATTTCAGGAAATCTACCTGCTCAGCAGTTTCTACGCCTTCCACAATTGATGGAAGGTGTAACCATTTTGCCATTCTGACAATAGAGGTCAGAACCTTCTCACCTTTTCCATTGAATTCCACATCTTGCTGAAGAAATTGCATATCAATTTTGAGATAATCAATCTCCATATCCTTAAGGATATTCAGCGAAGAGTAACCACTTCCAAAATCATCCATCATAATACGGAAACCTAACTCATGCAAACGATGCATTGTCTTCATGATAAGTGCCTGATCTTCCATAAATGCACTCTCTGTGATTTCCAGATTCAAAAGATGTGGTGGAATCTGAAATTCGGTAATCAGTTTATTAAAGATTTCTACTAAATGTGGATTATAGATATTTACCCTGGAAACATTCACCGAAATCGGATCTGGATTCTTTCCCTCATCCAGCCATTTCCTAAGCAGCTTACACACACTACGCCACATATATTGATCCAGACGTCCAATAATACCATTTCTCTCATAAATCGGAATAAATTCTCCCGGAGAAATCATCCCTCGTTCCGGATGCATCCAGCGCACCAATGCTTCTGCCCCATACGGCTTACCAGTAACCAGATTCACCTTGGGTTGAAGAAAAACGGCAAACTGCTCCTCCTCCAATGCTTTATTCACTTCATTTATAATAAACTGCTCCTGACGCATGTTTTCAATCATGCTTTCATCGTAATAGGCTACGTTCTGTACAAACTTGCCCTTACAATTCTTGGCTGCAAGATACGCTCTGTCATACATCTCTGACACATCCATGTTGTAATCATTGATTACATAAACGCCACAGGATACCTTTATGTTGTAATCCTTATTCACCTTTTTCAGGTTCAACTGCAACGCATTTACCAGAAGCTCAATATTCTCTTCCTTATAAGGCAGGCAACATGCAAAGACATCATTTTCCAGTCTTGCATATAAAAAATTATCAAATGCTGTCGAAATTCGAATTAACTCCTGAGCAATACTCTTTAATACCTTATCGCCTTCCTTGATTCCGTAGAAGTTATTGATCATTTTAAAACGGTCAATGTCAATTCTGACAAAAGCGAATTTCTCACCTTGTACTTCCGTCAACATCTGACGAACCTTTTGATAAAATTTGAGCTTTGTATACAATCCTGTCACAGAATCGCGTTCGCTCATGAGCATCCGACTCTTATCAATCACATTCTTGATTCGAAATTGAAGCAACACCGGATTATATGGTTTCATCACAAAATCCCATACTCCGTATTCCAAGCACTTCTGCTCTAACCCCTCATCCTCATTGGAAGTCGCAACAATAACAGGAATATTGTTATATTCCTGATGATTTCTAAATTCCTCTAAAAATGTAACACCGTCCATAACTGGCATAATCAAATCCAGCACAATAACAGCTATACTATCAGCATGCTTTGCCAGTTTTTCTAAAGCGTCCTGACCGTTCTGGGCATCCAGAATTTCATAATCCTCACTCAATACATCGGTCAGTGATTTTTTTAATATTTCTTCATCATCGACTATAAAAATAGTATTTTTGCTTGTCTTCTGTTTCATATCATATTCCTTCCATTGGGATAGGGTAGTGTCAAAAACTACCTGTTTTTTTGTTTCAAAATCTTATATAAACCTTGAT
>CAYUKO010000012.1:0-41391 GCA_964445375.1 uncultured Roseburia sp. | reverse complement strand
CTCTTTTATTATATTATATCATTCCTTTAAATTTACGCTGGCTTGTCTTACTAATTGGTAGTGTCTTTTTTTATTACACCACTTCAGTACAAGCTCTTGTAGCACTTTCTCTCCATATCCTTATCAGTTATATTGGAAGCAGAATTCTTTCCAAAGTCAAAAACCGCACATTACTTACTATTGTCATCATTTTAGATTTGTTACCACTTTTGATTCTCAAGTACCATATTATTCCTGAAATTACTACCATAAAATTAGTAATCCCGCTTGGAATCTCTTTTTACACATTACAAACAATAGCTTATCATATAGATATCTATAAACAAAAAATAGAGCCTGAAAAAAATATATTGAAATATGGGCTTTTTATTTCTTTCTTCCCTCAAATCCTTCAAGGTCCAATTCCAAGATACGAGCAACTCAAATCCTCGTTATTTATTGGCCACTCGTTTTGTGAAGAAAAATTCACAAAAGGTTTTCATCTTATTTTATGGAGTCTCTTTCTAAAGCTTATGATTGCCGATAAAGCTGGCATAGTTGTTAATATTGTATTTGATAATCATACAAGTTACTATGGTTTATATTACCTTGTTGCCGGAATGTTATACAGCATTCAGCTCTATACCGATTTTCTTTCCTGCACCACCTTATCGCAAGGAATCTCTTTGCTATTTGGAATTGAACTCGTTGACAACTTTGATCATCCATATTTTGCATGCTCTATAAAAGACTTTTGGAGACGTTGGCATCTTTCATTAAGTTCCTGGCTTCGTGATTATATTTACATTCCGCTTGGTGGTAACAGGCATGGAAAATTCCGAAAAAATATGAACTTACTCCTTACTTTTGCCATCAGCGGCTTATGGCATGGAGTTGGAATCAAATTTCTGTGCTGGGGAATCCTTCACGGTATCTATCAAATCATCGGCGATTTAACCATGCATCTTCGAAATTGCATTTATACCTTCTTACGTATTCCTCCAGATTCTGCATTGCGTAAGAATATTCAATATATCACAACCTTCCTATTGGTTACCTTTGGATGGATTATTTTCCGTGCAAGCTCTCTTTCAATTGCCGGAAACATGATTTTTTCTATTATCACAGAATTTACACCATGGATTCTGTTTGATGATTCACTTTTACAGTTAGGCTTAGACTTGAAGGAATGGATAATATTGGCATTATCTATTTATATACTATACAACGTTAGTAAAAAGCAGGAACATACTAAGCTTAGTTCCCAAATAGCTACCCCCCCTCTCATAATAAGATGGGGAATTTATATTGGCGTGATTCTTGTCATTCTCTTATTTGGAAGCTACGGCATTGGCTATAATGCCCAATCATTTATTTACGAAGGATTTTAACTATGAAGCACTTAAAGTATCTATTGCAAGGTCTTACCTTGGCATTTATTATTCTTTTTTTTATCTGTATAACTACAAAGCTTGTTACACCAAAGCATTATGATGAATGGGCTAGTACATACACATATGATGGTTTTTATGCCATGCCGGAAAATTCTCTGGAAATCGTATTTTTAGGAAGCAGCCATGCCGTTTCTTTTTTCTCTCCTCAAGAAATTTATAATACTACAAAACTTCGCAGCTACAATCTTGGTTGCGAACAACAAAACCTTCTAACCTCATATTACTGGCTTGTTGAAGCATTAAAATCCCAAAGTCCTAAAGTAGTTGTTCTGGAAACCTATTTCTTATTTCCTTACGAATTAGGTGAAGAAACACCCATAACCAATTTTCATGAAGGAAGCTTACACAAAGCATTCGACTACATGAAACCCTCTTTCAATAAGCTTCGAGCAGTATATGACATATGCAATATTGACAATTCACAAACTATGTCCAGCTACCTTTTTCCTCTCATGCAATATCATACACGTTGGAAGGAACTCTCTAAAACTGACTTTACTTATTTATCTACCTACGATAAATACTATAATTTGAAAGGATATGCCTTTTTTGATCATGTATCAAATTATGAATTTAATGGCTATGAGACAATTGAAAATAATGATACCATAGAAATGGTTAATACCATGAAACTATACTTAAACAAGATAGTTTCACTTTGCCAAGAGCAGAACATAAATCTTATCTTAGTCACTACTCCGACCAACCAGTGGACTATACAAAAGCATAACTGTGTTGCTAACTATGCTCAATTACATGCTATTGACTATATTGATTTTTGTAGTTCACAAATGATGTATGAACTTCAATATACATTTGCAGTTGATAATTCAGACTATGGTCATGGTAATATATGCGGTGCAACTAAGATTAGTAATTATCTTGCAAAATACATTCTGCAAAACACTAATATCGATGTCTCAACTGATATACAGTGGGAGATAGATAATACCACCTACCTTTTGAAAGTTCAAGAATGCTTAGAAAATATTGTACAAAACTCCGAATAATTTGATACGATAAATGCCAGTGTATTACCACTGGCATTTTATTCTATACTCATATTCCCCTGCTTCAAATAACATATTCCTATAACCGGCATCCGGCAATGTAACCGTCGCTGATGTATTCGCCGGAATCACAAAATGAAATACCAATTCATTTCCCTCCACGCGCCACTCACTTTCAATCGTACCATAGACACTTTCATAGCTTCCCTTTGCATAAGACAAACCGCCTCCTACAACAGGCTCCAGATAAAAATGTTTATATCCCGGAGCTTGCTCATCCTGCTTTATGCCAAGAACATCCTCATACAGCCATGCACCAACTGCGCCTAATCCATAATGATTCAAAGATCCATTGATTCCATAGGTGCCATCTGCGTTGTCGTAATAGGTACTCCATGCCTCTGTGATGGTTGTTGCACCGTGTGAAAACATATAGTTCCAGGAAGGATATGTATTTTGCTGCAAAACCTTATATGCTGTATCCACATAACCATAATCACATAGCATCTGTAACAAATATGGCGTTGCAACAAATCCCGTATTTAAATGATATTCATTAAATTCCACTGCCGAATTCAAACAGGACGCTCCTGCTTCTTTCAAATGCTCCGGATATAAATCCCATGCAAGTCCTAGCGTATATGCAGACTGTAACCAGCAATCTATCGAACCATCTTCATTTATATAATTCTCCTGCCATGCCTGTTTATACTGTTCCATAATCAGATGATATTTCTCTGCAAGTTCTTCTTCTCCCATGACCTGACACATCTTAGTCAAAAGGGATGCTACGTAAGCACATTGCGCCGTATTACATATCGTATCATCCAATGTAGATACTGCATTATGGTCATTATAACCGGTACGCATACGCAGGAAATTCTCGCTTGTATTTACAAGATAATCCATGTATCGACACATTGCATCCAAGTTCTCTTGTATGATCGTGATGTCACCATATTGCTGATATAGTTTCCAGACCAGAATAATGCCTGCATCGCTCCAGCCATTGCTTCCACCTTCGCTGCTGGCACTTGGCGCAAGCTCAGGATAAGATCCATCCTCATTCTGTCCTAAACGAAGTGCTGCTACGTACTGCCTCATAAACTGATAAACATCTGCATTATAGGCTGCTGTTGGTTCAAATACCTGTGCATCACCTGCCCAGCCAAAACGTTCATCTCGCTGCGGACAATCCACCGGAACATCTACAAAATTGTCAAGCTGTGTCCAATAAATACTCTGATACAACTGATTTACATGCTCATCCGAACACTCAAAATACCCGGTTCTCTCCAAATCAGAAGATAATACTACACCTACCACTTGTTCTGTCGAAAGAGCTTCCTCGATTCCCGTAATCTGAACATATCGAAAACCACGGCATACAAAAGTCGGCTCATACACCTCTTCGTCTGTGCTCTTTACTACATAATAGTCTGTATTGTCTGCTGTATACAGATTTTGCGTCCAGATGGTTCCTACCGCATCATCCTTGCACGACATTGTGTCTTCATTCAATGCTTCTGCAAAACGCAATGTCACAACCTGCCCCGGCTGTCCTTTTACTGTGATTCGGCAGATTCCATTGATATTCTGTCCAAAATCATAAACAAAGACACCTTCTTGCGGTTCTGTCACTGCTACCGGCTCAAGTTCCTGTATACATCTGATTGGCTCACTATCCGTTGCTACACGCTTTGCCCCGCAATTCGCATAAACCTTTACTAAGGTCCAGTTTTCCTCCTGAAATCCTGCCTCTGTCCAACCATCCAGTTCATAACGCGCATCATAATATTCCCCCGAAAACATGTCATCGCTTCTGATTGGGCCATCACGATATCCCTTCCACGAAGAATCAGATACCACAACCTGCTCGCTTCCATCTTCATACGTAAGCACAAGCTTTCCACAGAATGCAAGGGTATCGCCCCATGAGGACTTGGCTCTATCGTAGCGTCCATGTCCAAGCATGACTCCAATTGCATTCGTTCCACTCTGAATCTGCTGTGTAACATCATACGTTCGATAATATACTTCTTTCGTGTAGACAGACTGTCCCGGTGAGAAGTATTCATCACCAACCTTTTCACCATTTAGGTATATATCATAGATTCCAAGTGCCGATGCATATAATCTTGCGGAAACCACCTTGTCTTCCGTTTCAAATTCTTTACGAAGCATTGGTGCCGGTTCTTCTCCTCCATGTATCAATAAATATCCTGCGGAAGCTTCTACCCAGCCATCTACCATTTTTGCATAGTATGGCCAAAAGATTGTATTCTCTTCTTGTTCAAAACTTTCTTCATAAACACATTCCCCTGTACTATTATTCGTCACACAAACATTATCATAATAAGCATAAAATGCTCCTCTTGTGGTCCAAAAACCAATTTGACCAATTCCTTTTTGCTCTGATAACATCTGTGATACCACCACAATCTCATCCATAACGACTGTTATATTCTGCTTCTCTACGTCAATTCTTAAGTGATGGCTAACACCGAAAAAGGAATCCCTATCAAAACCTCTCTCGCCTAATGCATACCGATACTCCTGCAAAACGCTCTCGCCTTCCATCTCTGAAAGAACAAGGTCAAAAGCCTCTCCTGTCATATCAATGGCACAAATTACATGTTTTCCATATTCTCTCTTATCTGCTCCCCATGCAAAACCCGAATTTGCTGCCTGATCCATACGAATGTCATATTCTAACGTATAGCACGTTTCCTCTATCGCTGTTTCTTCCTCTTCCTGTAGGCATATCCATTCAGCACCATCCCATCCATCCTCTGTAATTCCTGTCTCAAAATATGCCTCCTGCCTGGATTCTATCTTCTTACCATCCTTATCCCATATCATTACCTGCCAATAATATCTGGTCTCTGATTCCAGTTCTTCTCCTGTATAAGGAATTGCTACCGAAGAGTCCGACTCCACCTTCCCTGAATTCCAGATATAGTTCTCCTTATCCAGATTCTCCAGTGTGTCAGCAACTACAATATTATACGCTGTCTGCTGTTGACCTTGTGTAGCATCCACCAACTTCCAGCTAAATACCGGATTCTCATCAACAGAAAGAGGATTCGTTCGATTATTCACCTTCAAATCCTCAACCAAACAGGAAGAGGCTGTATTACTACAGCCCCCTAGAAACAACATACCTATACATAAAAGAAAACAATTCCACAAATATTTCTTCTGCTTCATGACAAACCTCTTTTTCATCCGTCTATTCTTTCCTACCCTGATACCACATGACTGCAAGAATAATCGGAACCATACACATCGTTGGCATCGCATAACGGATGCAGGTATTCACTGGTGAAATCATACACACAAGTAAATTCACCAATGCCGGAATAGTTACAATCACGGATACATATTTCTTTCGCATGATAAAATATACAAATGCAAACAGCACGCACCATGCATAAAAACCACAACGATACAACATTCCAATTCCCGGAACAAACTCAAGCTTACTTAACTGCTCCAACAGAAATCTTGCCGGTGCCAGTTGTTCTATCTGTCTGGCATCAGACATGCTCTCTGTAAACATGTACCTTTCTTCCTGATAGAAGCCAAGTCCTTCCTTATAAGTTCCAACTTCCGGATAATAATATCCATAAGAGCATTCAAAAAATGCATCAATATATGTAAACGGATGCCTTAAGAACTGTGCAAACCACACCTTAAGATAATCCTTTTGTAAGGCTGCGAAATGACTTCCCGTCGGATTTGTCTCGCTTCCCTCCTGCTCCCTTAGACAATTCTTAACCCAGTCTGCCAAACGAGGCTCGTAGACATTGGGCAGTTCATCATAATCAAAAAGAGCATTAAGAACCTCCCTCTCTTCTTCGGTCACATCATCCGGATGCTCTTTTGCATACTTTGCTGTCTGCTGAAACAGAATACAATAAGTATCCACCTTACTTTCCAGACTGATTACACCTGCTGCGGTATATATGCAATTATTTAGAAGCACCGTGATACCAAGCATTGCAGCAACCGCTATCCCGAAAGGAAGTTTCTTCTTATTTGGTAATCTTAGAAAAACAAAGGGAAGCGTAAATAGCAATACAAAGATTCCATTATTTCGAATCTGCGTCATCATGATTGCATATACCACCAACAAAACAATATTATATTTCTTTGCAAAAAATTCCTCTTGAAAGAACAAGCAATAAATTACCTGTACTGCAAATAACATCGTAAACGGATAGTATAAAGAATCCTTAATTACTGTCACATCGAAAATACTCCATACCGTAAATAATCCATAGTAAGCTAAAATACCATAGCGAAGCCAATAAGGACTCTTCATCTTCTTAAGTACCACGCATACCTGTGAAACAGCAAAAGCGGACAGTGCAGTCTGTAAAAGCGGAATCATAAACATACCAAGATTGGCACATCCCCATTTTTGAGAATACCAGGCAATCGCACCATAGAAAAAGCTCACAAACGGGGGATGATGATTGGTAAAAATCTCACGGCCATAGAAATTGCTAATCTGTGCTCCGCCATCCCATGACATACTGCAAGGGAAAAAGGATATCAGATACGGCAGCCTGCACACAAATATAACAAGCATTACTCCAAGAATTACATGTTTTTCAAATAACCATTCTGTTAAACGATCCGGTTTCTTTAATACACTATGCTCTGAATGCTTCTCCAACCAGTTTCCGCAAAAGGAAACCAACAAATAAAATGCAGGTACATATCCTAAAAACATAACAACGGCAAAAACGGCAAACTTCAAATCCTCATGTGCAGTCTGTTCCTTACCGATTATCATACATACTGCAAAAAGTACTGCAATTACTGCATATCCTATCTTCTCGCGAAGCTGCTGCTGATTCCAAATACTATTGCTGTTTGAAAACTGCTGATCATACAAATATATCAATGCTGCTAATGCCACAAGCGGTGCCATTCCAGCGCCATTTAACGCCATAGAAAGATTTCCTGTAGACTCCACATCCGCAAAAATAGCTACCGTAGAGCAGATTCCAGCAAAAACTATAAGCGCACTTGCTCCCATTCTCTTAAGTCTATTCATCCTTCTCTTCCCTCGATAACACATCCCAGAAATAATATCTTGGTCTCTTCTTCGTTTCCATATAGCTACGACCTACATACTCACCAATAATACCCAGTGACAGTAAAACCGCTCCGCCTAACAACCAAATAGATACCAATATAGAAGACCATCCACTTACCGTTGTCCCAAAATAATGTTCATAAAAGACATGAATAATCATAATAAATCCTACAAACAATGCTAAGATTCCCATCATGAACACCATTCGAATCGGCTTAATGCTAAAGGATGTAATACCATCTGCTGCCAACGTTACCATCTTGGAAAGCGAATATTTCGATTCTCCCTGCATACGTGGAAATACCTCAAAATGAACCACGGAAGTTTTTAAACCTATATCAGGAATGATTCCACGTAAAAACAGATTCACCTCTTCATACTCAGACAAAGCATCCAATGCTTTTGCGCTCATCAAACGATAATCTGCTGAGTTTCCATAAATATTACAGCCAAGGAAATGCATTATTTTATAGAAAAAGGTTGCAGAAAATTTCTTAAAGAAAGAATCCGTATCTCTTGAATTTCGAACACCATATACAATATCATTTCCGGCATAATATTCCTGAATAAATAACTCCATTGCATTGATGTCCTGTTGCAAGTCAGCATCAATGGTAATTGTAAAATCACAATGCTCCTTTGCATACATCATACCTGCAAGAATCGCGTTCTGATGCCCCCTGTTATGAGCAAATCGCAAACCAACAATATTCTCATGATTCTCATAGAGAGATTCTATAATACTCCATGTCTTGTCCTTAGAACCGTCATCTACGAAAACAATGCGACTTTTTTCTGAAATCATTTCTTTCTGAACCAATTCCTGAAGCTTGTTCAATAAAGAATTGGCTGATAATTCTAATGCCTCTTCCTCGTTATAACAAGGTACAACGATATAAAGAGTTCCTTTATCATTTCTTTTATACAATTCTGTTCCTCTTTTCTTATCTTGAAGTTTTTCCCATTTATTCCGGATTACTCACACAGCTTAACTACCCAAACATCATCTATCTTCTGCACACAACCAGCCTCTGGATATGATGGCATTTCTTTATATTCTTCCGACTCTTTTATTTCATTTTTCTGAGTTTCATTAAGCCGAGCTACATCAAACCCAACATAATCCCGAATAAAGTTATCTCTTACGCCAGCTGTAATCATTCCATTCTCCAATGCAACACCCGACATTTCCCTTAAATCCTCTGAATCCATTAAATCTATTTCTACGCTGCTTGGGTTATCCTTATAATAGAAATCACCAAGGATTGTTACCGCATCCCCCGTTTGATACCCCGGTGTCTGCTCTACCACCGTTATAATTCGATTAAAATATGATTTTACTCGTTCACATGCAAAATCCATTCTTAAATATGCCTTGTTGGTTACGAGATAATCTGTATAACAACTCATGCACATTACCACAATTGTTATCAGTACAAATCCATTTCTCAAATAAACAACTCTCTTGGCACATTCGCTTTCTACTTCCCAAATCTGCATACATATTTCAACCAGAGCAAGAACAAGTACATAAATCAATACATAAGAATACAGCATCAACATAGAATAATCTACCTCTGGTGCCATAAAATAAATGAATGCAACAGCAAGAGGCATAAATCCGCATAACAGAATGCTTAATAATAAGCGCATAATATCCTTGTATAATTGCTTCTTCCAAATTAAATATACAAATGCCAAAACAGCAATGATACAAACTAATATATTTACTACTTGCGTCGTTGTTGTCATAAATGCAAACGGTTTCCATATAAAGAATTCCAAGAATCGCTTATAACAACGTCCTATCAGTTTCGGCATTTCTGCAATGGCAATCTGTCCCATATTGCCAACTCCGCCATACGTTTCATTATCTAAATTAGGATAAATTATATGAGACACCTTCATATAAATAAGAACACCAATTGCTAAAACCGCAACACAAATAACACCATGCTTAATAACCTGACTGACTTCTTTTCCCTTTAAAACATCTACAATCATACCAATAAGCATTAAAGCGATAGCAATACTTACATAGCTTTGATAGATTCCCAGTACACAGATTAACAAAACACCACAGGGCAGCCATCCATACCTATACTTTCGCAATAAATAAACTGCCAGACATATCATAAGTATCCCCAATCCTGATGTATGGGCCATAAACATAAATGTCATTGTACATGCAACACTTGGAAATGTCACCATAAGAGCCGGTACAAGAATAGCCCCTGTCGTACTTCTAATCTGTGCTATCTCTAATACCAGACAGGCTGCAACAGCCAGACACAATATCATTAAAAATCCATGTACTGCCGGCATACTATAAACACTACCCAATGGATGAATATACTTCAAAAACCATCTTCCAAGATAATCTCCACTTCCATATGCATCCAGATTATTCAAATCATCCCAATTAGGTAATTTATGAGTAAGCATATAAAAATGTGTCAGCCATCCCACTAATAAACCGGATATTAAGCACAACTTTGTATGTTTTGGCATTTTCTTATTAATTACAGTAAATATATCATACTTCATTATAAATCCTTCCATTTTCTAATCCATATTATCTATTTCCAATAACATCCCATTTCAACTGTTCCACCATTCTTAGGTTTCTCCGAATCAGCCGGATATACCCAAGCATCATTAAAACAAGTTGCAATCTTTGATGGATAATTTTCTTCCCAACGTTTTCCCTTAATGCCAAACAACAACTGTGTTGCACCACCCAAATGAACTGCCTGCTTCCCAGCCTGCTTCAACATTGCAGCCAACGGCATACCGTATGCCCCGCAGCCAATAATGGCAACATCAAAGTCTATTTTTAATGCTTCCTGATACATATAATCCAAAGCTTCAAACCATGTAGAAAAACGTTCATCTCTCTCTCCACACAGAGTCTGTACCGCCTTTAATGTTTTCAACTCAAACTCCGGTAATATGTCCGTTCCTGGGAATAACTTATCTCTATTCTTATACTGGGCCTGAATGGTATCCTCAAACGGATGAATGACCAATACCTTCTTTCCCTTCAATGCCGCAGTCCACGGTCTGCCACGATATAACCAAGGCTCTAATCTGAATAAAAATGTAAGATCCGCATTCGGATTGTACTCTTCCAATACAAAATCTTCCATATTCAAATGCCACATCGCAATCAAATCCGCCTGTTTGGAGGCATCCAAGATACAATCTGTAAATTTATCCAAATATTGATAATCTACCGGAAAGAAGCCCGAATCCTTTCCGAGCCTTGTAAACCATTTATCTAAATATGCATCTGCCTCCTGAGAATGCCCTACTATTCTTGTCTTTAAATTTCCCACAACCGTCTGAAGCTCTGTATTGCCAAATCTACATGCCATGAAAGGCTTACCTTCTATAATTTTATGATAGATATAATCATTGGTTTTCTTAGAAGACATCACCCACTTATGAGCATAATGTGGCATAACCGGTTCTCTATGAAAATATTTGACAATGCCATGTCTTCTTAAGCATTTATTAAAGTAGAAGTCTCGAAACTTCCAACGCTTTTCATAAAAATTCCATTTTTTCTGTAATTCTTGCTTCTTCATCATCGTTACCTTCGTCATACTATATTAATTTACATGATTTAGCATTACCACCCAGATATTCAAGAAAACCCATATATAGATAACACCTAACCTTGCCCAATACCATCCCTTTACATATACGTTTTCCTGTTCATCCTTTATCTGTTCCTGCTTTTTGTAAGGTGATGTTATCATCATAATACCAATAATGCAGGCTACTGCTATCGCTGACATCGCACTATCAAATCCGGCAAAATTATTTTGCATCATAAAATCCGAAATATATCCATGTGTTGCATTCACATAGCCTGGAATTAAAGACCAAAGCAAAAAGCTAAATGTATTCTCTGCTCCCAGAATCCAATTCGTCTCAAAAATAAATATATAAACATATGCTAATGAAAAAATCACTTCCAATGGAAATAATATATTATAATGTTTACTATTTTGGAAAATCAAAAGCAATTCAAACGGTACCAATACAATAATCCAATATGGTGTAGAATCTCCTAATGCAAATAGTATCGAAAAACCGATAAACGAAACAAATACTGCAAGATTATTTTTTTCCTTATAATCTCTTAAAAAGCACCATATACATAAAACTCCAAAACAGACTATTGCCAAAGACATAGGTACTCTAAATGCTGTAAGATTAGAATCAAATATTCTATCAAGGCAACCATACATAGTATCATTATTGCTTATTTCTAAGCTCTTATCGATTCCCAGATAATTCTCGATTCTATAGCCAATACTATTCATACCTCTATCAAATACTATCAATACACAACCAACCAATAAGTCACGTATAATAAATAGATATCTCTTTTCCTTTAATAAAATTAAAGGGATAAAAATAAATAGAGGAAAATACTTGCCTGGTATTGCAACCATAAAGCATAATAAAAATTTCCAATGATCGTCAGAAAGATAATAATTTATTCCTAAAAGAATAAAGAATAGATATACTGCATCCATCTGTGCAATGTGAACTGCTGGAAGAACAACGAGCAAAGAACTTAAGAAGTATAGCTTTAACCATAAAATTTTCTTTTCTGAAAATGTTCCAAGCTTTCTTGCCATAACTTCTAATTGCTGTGTATCTAACAATAAAAAAATCAAAACAAAGATTTTATACCATAATCTGGCTCCAACAGATGTAATAGAAATCAGTCCTAGTTCTGACAAAATAAATACAGGCAAAGACCATATTGCACAGACACCTTGCAACAACAAGCCATATGGAATCGCAGACCAGCCATTAAAAATATAATACCACTGGCCACTTGCAATTCTGTGCATGTTTTTTAGGATTTCAACAAATGTAGTTTGATTATCATAATAATACATTGTGCAAAAAACAAAAACAGAAATTAGTAATAACAATATTTTTTCTAAACATAATTCCTTTTTAAATAATTTTTTTATCATACATTTTCCTCTTCTATCATGATTTTATCCCAACACTACTCTTTCAATAATCTCAATCTTTTATATAGCCCCTTATCTGTCGGCCTATACAATTTTGTATCTCAGACCTATCTATATAAGCCTTCGTCCACTCCATAATCTTCTCCATCGCCATTTCAACATCCCATACCGGCTTCCAGCCAAACGTCTTCTTAATCTTCGAGCAATCAAGCTTTAAGAAATTGGCTTCATGTGGTCCTCCATCTGACACATTCTTCCATGTAATGGATGCTCCCATAACTTCATTCCACTTCTCACAGAATAAAGTTACCAGTTCACCCGTTGTCAGGCAGCTTGTTTCATCCGGTCCAACATTGTAGCTTCCAGCAAGCCTCTTATCCTGAAACTGTCTCTGGGCAATCATCAAGTATGCCACAACAGGCTCCAATACATGCTGATAAGGTCTTGTAGAATAAGGATTTCGAACAATAATATCCTTTCCTTCCATTGCAGCCCTGATACAATCAGGAATGATTCTATCCGCAGCAAAGTCACCACCACCGATGACATTTCCCGCTCTACAGGTTGATATAGCGATATCTCTATCTTGAAAAAAAGCATTGCGATAACTGTCCGTTACCAATTCAGAGCATGACTTACTATTAGAATATGGATCATAGCCATTCAGCTCCTCATTTTCGCGATAACCCCATTCCCACTCTTTATTCTTATATACTTTATCCGTTGTTACATTTATAAAAGACTTCACAGACTCCGTCAAACGAATGCATTCTAATACATTTACGGTTCCCATAACATTCGTTTCATACGTATAGACCGGGTTCTTATAGGATTCACGTACAATTGGCTGAGCTGCCATATGAATAACGATTTCCGGCTGTGTTTCTTCAAAGACTTTTTGTAAATGTTCTAAATCACGAATGTCACCAATAATTGAACGCATTCTATCCTGTAAATGGCAGATATGGAATAAAGCAGGATTGGTTGGTGCTTCAAGCGAATATCCTGTTACCTTAGCACCTGCCAATAAAAGCACTTCACACATCCAGGAACCTTTAAAACCGGTATGACCTGTTATCAATACGTTTCTATCTTTGTAAAATGACATATCAAACATCTTATACGTTCTCCCTTTCCGCCTGCTTTCTGCACCATGTAACCGTTTTCTCGATTCCCTCTTCAAAGGAATACTTCGGCAAAAAGCCTGTATCCTCTGACAACTTCTCAATATCCGCACACAAGTACATAACCTGATTCTCAAAATAGGGAAGCTCTCCGATTCCAATTTCTGCATCCTTAGAAACTGCATCTCGAATCTGCTCTATATACTCCCGAAGAGGCCTTACCTGCCCACTACCTAAGCAATACAAGCCATCCTTACCATGCTCTCCAAGTAATCGAAATGCTCTGGCTGCATCTTCACTATACAGATAATCCCACATCTGCTCTCCCTTTGTATACTGTGGTCTCTTGTTCTGCAATAACTGATAGATTCCCGACATAACCATACTCTGCTTACCGTCATATGGTCCATAAATACTTAAAATACGTGTCCAAATATGTTCCATTCCCAGCTGATGCGCTCTTTCTCTTGTCATCTGCCCGGCACACAGCTTCGCAATACCGTAGCCTGTCTTAGGAAATGCCGGTGTCTCTGGCGCAAGCTTTCCTTCTACTGCTCCATACTCTGCCTGTGAACCTGCTCCTATAAACACCTTACAGCCAAAACGAGCCGCAAGCTCTACCGCATCCAAAGAAAATCGCACATTCTCATTTTGCAGATACATATCATTTCTTGCTGCACCAGTTGTTCCCATCCATGCAAAATGATAACACACATCATAACTTTTTCCTGTTTCGTTCTGTAACTTACTCCAATGTTCCATAGAACAAAAACACTTTCTAAGCAACGGATGGTTCGGCAACTGTTCATTACGAGCCGAATCTTCTCTGCATATTACAAGAACCTCTATCTGGTTCTCTATCAATTCCTCAACCAATGCCATTCCGACCGCACCGGTTGCTCCGGTAATTATCGCACGCTTCATCCTTCTTCCCCTTACGTTTACTCTTCCATCATTGGAATAAACATATTCTCTGCAAGCTCTTCTCTTGGTAAAAATGGTGCCAAATCCTCTAATGGCGGACTTACTAAAGTTCCATCCTCCAAACGCTTTGTACTGCTCTTAGGCTCCCATACCTGAACCGTGTCTGTAAAGATTTCACAAAAAGCAAAGCCTTCCTCCTGTAAAGTCTTTGCAACCGCCTGTTTCATTTCTTCATTTGAGTGAGCTTCATAATAAGGATAGCCAAAGGCTAATGCAAGCTTCTTATACTCCGGGAAGCTTAAATCCCCTGACTCTGGTCCAATTCCAACCTTACAATGCTCAGAAAACAGATTATTCTGTGTCAGACGAATGGAATGATAACCCTGATTGTTAATTAAAAATATCTTAATCGGCAAACGATTCGTTATAACAGTCTGAAGCTCCTGAAGATTCATCATCATAGAACCATCACCCTCCAGACAGACCGTACTAACATTTCCTGCCGCCTTGCATACACCAATTGCCGCAGGTAAACCATATCCCATACTTGCAGTTGCACTGTTGATCACAAAGCGCGTACCTTCCTTAATTACATAGTTCTGATGTCCTACAACACAACAAGCACCATTCGAAACTGCTGTCATGCTCTTAGGTGGCAGCTGACTACTTAAATGTTTTATAAATGCAAATACATTCGCTGTACTTCCATTCTCTTCCCAATGTCTTGAAAGCGTTGCCGGATACTTCATCTTCCAGTTACTACATGCCTGTCTCCACTCCTGCTGATGTACAGCCGGAAAATCTGCTTCTTCTACATATGCCACAACTGCCTGCAAAAAGTCTTTTGCATCTGCCCAAACCGGCATATCAACGTGAATGGTATGCTTCTTCATCTCATTTTGATCAACATCAACCATAATCACCTTAGCAGCCCTCGCCCATGTCGACCAATTATATCCAACCTGTCTAATCGAAATTCTTGTACCAATAGCCAGCACTAAGTCAGCATTCTGTACCGCAAAGTTGCCCGGGCGATCTCCCATATTACCGCCTCTGCCCACATACAATGGATGTTCATCTTCGATGAGATCAATCGCATTCCAATACGTTACAACCGGGACGCCAAGCTTATCTACAGCCTCTCTGAATACATCAAATGCTCCTGCAAGCCTAATGCCGTATCCGGCATAAATAACTGGTCTCTTCGCTTCCCTGAGTGCCTTTAACACCTGTGCAATAGTCTCTTTCTCTACCTGCGGTGGTAACTGCTTATCATCTTCTGACGGATCATAGCCACGCAACTCATCCGTTTCAATATAACAGCCCTGAAAATTAACAGGAATATCAATCCAAGAAGGTCCCGGTCTTCCTGTTACTGCAAGATGCCATCCTCTTTCCAGCATATAACGGATATCTTCCGGCTTCTCTAACATCTGGGCATACTTGCACATATGCGCTACTGCTTTCGTAATATCGTACTCCTGATCACCAACAGCTCGCAGCCTCGCACCTGTTTCCTGTTCTTCAAAACGAGCTGTTGTATCATATCTTACCTGTCCTGAAAGAATGAACATTGGAATACTATCAAGCCATCCTCCGACAACACCTGTTAATGCATTGGTTCCACCCGGACCTGTCGTTACGCATACTGCTGCAATGCGATTGTCTATCCTTGCGTATGCTTCCGCCGCAATCGCACAAGCCTGCTCATGATGATTATAAGTTACATGCAGCTTCTCATGATGTCCTAATGCATCATTCAAATGCATCGCACCACCACCAACTACACTAAATACATCTGTTACCCCATGTGAAACTAAAAAATCTGCTACATAGTCTGCCAGTCTCTGCTTCATATACCTTTATTCCCTTCTACTATTCCTTAAGCCTGTTCAACAGTCTCTCTGATAGTCTTAGCCATATAGTCAATCATTTCATCTGTCATTCCCGGGTATACTCCTACCCAGAAGGTATCTTTCATAATACGGTCTGTGTTCTCAAGACCGCCAACCACACGATATCCTTCACCTGTTGCACGCATCTCATCAAAGCATGGATGCTTAGTCAGATTCCCTGCAAAAAGCATACGTGTCTGTACACCCTTTTCTTCAATAAACGGAACTACCTTATTGCGGTCAACACCCTCTTTACAGGTCAGCATAAATCCAAACCAGCTAGGATCTGAGTTCTCACAGGCAACCGGAAGAATCAGCTTGTCCTCCAAACCAGCTAACGCAACCTTTAATCGTGCGAAATTGTACTTTCTTCTCTCTACGAAGGAAGGAAACTTATCTAACTGGGCACATCCAATTGCTGCCTGTAAATCGGTCGCCTTCAGATTATAACCAAAATGAGAATATACATATTTATGGTCATAGCCTAATGGGAGTTCGCCATACTGCTTATCAAAACGATGTCCGCAAAGATTGTCACATCCTGAAGGACATACGCAGTCTCTTCCCCAATCTCTGAAAGAACGGATTGCCTTATGCAATAACGCATTGTTTGTATAAACTGCTCCTCCTTCTCCCATTGTCATATGATGTGGTGGATAAAAGCTTGAAGTTCCAATATCTCCAATTGTACCGGTAAACTTCACTTCCCCATTTAATGTATAAGTAGAACCAAGAGCATCACAATTGTCCTCTACAAGCCACAGATTATGCTCGTCACAAAAATTCTTTACTGCTGATAAATCAAATGGATTGCCAAGTGTATGCGCAATCATGACAGCCTTGGTCTTCTCTGATAATGCTTCCTCTAATTTTGTTACGTCAATATTGTACTGTGGAATCGTGATATCTACGAATACCGGCACTGCTCCATACTGAATTGCCGGCGTTACTGTTGTTGGAAAGCCTGCTGCTACCGTAATGATTTCATCCCCACGCTTCACCCTTCTCTCTCCAAGAAGTGGAGAAGTCAGTGCCATAAATGCGTTCAGGTTCGCTGAAGAACCGGAATTCACCAACGAACAATATTTTACTCCTAAATATTTTGCAAGCTTCTTCTCAAACTCCTCCGTATATCTTCCTGATGTTAACCAGAATTCCAATGCACTATCTACCAGATTACACATTTCTGCACTGTCATAAACTCTTGATGCATAAGGAATTCTCTGTCCTTCCTCATACTTCTTCTGATTGTGAAATGTATCTGCATATTCCTTAACCAGACCTAAAATCTCTTCTCTAGCCTGTGCTTCTGTCTTATTCTCAAACATATTATTCTCTCCTATTTCTCCCAAAGCATCCACGGTGCATCACCTGATGCAATCATCTTCTCCAGCTTCATCTTATCACGCTGTGTATCCATACACTTCCAGAATCCGTTGTGTCTATATGCCATAAGCTGTCCATCTGCTGCCACATGCTCTATCGGTCCCTGCTCAAAAACCGTCTCATCACCCTCTATATAATCAAAAATAGCAGGCTCCATAACCATGTAACCGGCATTAATCACGCCGCCATCTGATTTATTCTTCTCTCTAAACTGGCTGATTCTTCCATCCTGTTCAATCTCAAGTACACCAAACTGCTGTCCAATGGTCACTGCTGTCATAGTTGCAATCTTGCCATGTTCCTTATGAAATGCGAGCAAATCCTTTATGTTTACATCAGACACCGCATCTCCATATGTGAGCATAAAGGTTTCATCACCAACATATGGTTTAATTCTCTTAATACGTCCGCCTGTCATCGTATCAAGCCCCGTGTCAATCAACGTTACCTTCCACGGCTCTACCACATTGGAGTGAACCTCCATTGCATTCTCTTTCGTAAAATCAAAGGTTATATCACTATTATGCAAATAGTAGTTTGCAAACCACTCTTTGATTACATGCTGCTTATATCCACAGCATATAATAAATTCATTAAAACCATGATAGGAATATTCCTTCATAATGTGCCAAAGAATAGGCTTTTGTCCAATCTCAATCATTGGCTTTGGTTTTAAATGACTTTCCTCACTGATTCTGGTTCCGAAACCGCCTGCTAAAATTACTACCTTCATGCTTCACTCCCCATTTGTATTTATTGTGTACACTTTTATCATGTATGAGTTCATAGAAAATGCCAGTGTATTACCACTGGCATTACTTGTTTAGTATATGAAATTTTTAGAGGAAAATCAATATTACTGTTTACATATTGTTCTTATCTCTTTATACCACATTACCTATTCTTTATCCATATATTATAATTAGTCTCAGCATTCTTTCCACCATGTTCTTTAAATATACTTTTCCAATCTTCTAATTTAAGCCCATTTAACCATTCTTTTATCTTTTCACACTGTTTCATATCAATCTCACCACGCTTGTTATACCATTCCTTTGATAATATATGTGCTGCATATCTAGATACACCTAACATACACAATGCTACAGCAACAACATTATCAACACCAAAATAGATAAATGCCGAAATCAGCGGATATGATTCCTCTTTAGTTTCCTGTGGATTAACAATTCCTTGTGCTTTTATCATCGCTGAAACGCCCCATGGCAAATTGTTAATGAGTTTCGAATATATATATCTGCCACATATATCCATTCTAGCTTGAGGATTAGAGCCACTCTTATTTATGCACACATCAGCAATTGCTCTTATACTATATCCATGAACCCACATTTTTGTTAACAAAGCAACGTTTTCTGCATTTAATGGTGCATTTGAATCAAATATACCCAAGTTAATCTCTGGAATACTATTAACCATTCTGATAATACTTGTCAACTGGTTATCTTTACTACTAAATAATATACTGCTTTCCGGAATCGAGAACTTTTCCTTATTGATTTCAAATATCAACTTTTTCATACTAATACTACTTATTCCTGTAGCATCAATAATATCCATCAATTTTTTCTTTTGCAAATCCTCGCCTATTTTTCCTATATAGTTTTTTGTAATTTTTATTAATTTTTCTGCAAGAGTATTATTTCCTCTTCTCTCCAAATTGGAGTATACATAACTACCACGCAGTAAATCTTCTATTTCTATATCTTCATGTATTTTTTTAATATGATAGATATATTGTAATAAAGTTGATAATTCTCCATACTGTTCAATATAATATGATGACAAACAATCTTCTGGTATTTTCTCTATAACTTCTAATAAAGAAGATATTATTTCTTCGTCTCTATTAGATAAATATTTTTTAAATTGTTTCTCTTGCATATCACTATTACATACTGCGATGACATGTCCTTCCTTATCAACTAAAGCTCTCCCTGCCCTCCCTGCTACGTTCCAGAATTCAGAGGACGACATATTTCTTGAAGCGCTTCCTTGGGGCATTTTCATTCCCTGAAAAATGACAGTAGCTATTGGAAAATTCATTCCCTGGGCTAACGTTGTTGTTGCTGCCACAACTTTTATACAACTACGTCGAATCGCGTCTTCTATCTCTTCACGTATGTTAAGTGGCAACGCAGAATGATGATATGCACATCCCTTCATTAAAACTTGATAAAGCAGACTGTCCTTTCCCATCTCTGTTTCAACAAGTTCTAATAATGAAGCTATTTTGATTTTCTCTTCTTCTACAATATCTTCTTTACCAAGATATAATCTCACAAAACTTTCTGTATATCGTTGCTGCGTACATAATACTAATACGCCACCCAACTGCTTATATTTTTCAGCAAGCAGATATGATTGCTTTATTTTTGAATCTTCTTTTCTAGATAATTTATAAATCTCTAATAAAAATTCTTCGCTATATACGTCATTACATGCAGATGGAATATACTTCACGCATTGAATACTGCCTCTCGGTGATAATGATACATTTCTACTTACCCCCGTAAATTGTTGTGCAGGTTTCCAATTTACCAGTATGTCACTTCCTCTATCACCACTTAACCATTCTGCTATTTCTTTAGCATTTTTCATAAATGGACTAAGCATTAAAATTTTTAAATTTCTGTCATTTTTTCTAAGCATTGCAAGCAATAATTCTAACTTCGCCCCCCGCTCGCCATCCTGTATATTATGTGCTTCATCTACAATAACCAACCGTAACTTATCAACAAATGGGTGCTTTGATCTCTGCATAATATCAAATTTTTCCGGTGTTGTTACAATAATATCGGTATTTTTTAACAACAATTCTTCTTCTATCTCATCTATATCCATAAAAGGAATTGCTATATCAACATTGAATCCCAAACCTTCAAATTCAGCTTTTAAATCTCGCTTAACTTGATTTACTAATGCACGCGTAGGTACTAAATATGCAATCTTAGCATCTGAATAAACACTTTTTGTCTGCATAATATACAACTTTGCTAATAAGCTCTTTCCAGCACTTGTTGGCATCTGGACAACCAATGCTGATTTGTTCATATCAAACAAATTCTGTTCAATCGCATTTTTCTGTGAAGGCCATAAATCAAATATTGGTTTAGAATTGTTACGACTAAGTATCATTTCTAAATATTCATCTAATTTCTGTGATATACCTTCTATTGATGCCCACAAAGAATTTCTAATCATTGCTTTCAATGCATGCATAATAAGTAATGCTAATAATGCATCCTCTTGTCGACCAATCATATTAAATGAATCTTTTGCTGCCAATATTTCTCTTATTATAACTTTTTCAGCATTAGCCGGCTTTCCAGAAACAATATAGCTAATATATGTACCTATGGCTTCTTCCAAATTAAAACATCCCGTAACAAAGTAAAGTTCCTCTTCTTCTTGCGGCATCATATCTTTTGCAATATTATCTAATTCATTTTTCAGAAAATCTATTTCGTATATGTCATTCCATCCATTCAGTTTTCTAACTGCTAACAGAAACTCAACGATTGTGGCAACATACAGTCTCTCAAGCGGACTTTTAAATTGTTTAATATAGCTTTCTTCTAAACGCTCTTCTTTTAATAACATTCTTACTTCTGCTATCTTAGAACAGGTAACACCTGATGCCACTAATTGCGCTAACATTCTTATACGCTCTAATTCTCCGTTGTACTGTTCAGAATAATATGTAACCTTTAACAGTTGATAACCTTCCAACAAAACTTCTTTGCTGTCAGCATATTCATTAACAATTTTCAATCCAAGATAATGATATAAATAGGTAAAATCATATTTAAGTTCATACTGTTCGACTAAACTTTCCGCTTGTATCTTATTACATAACTCACGTATATTCCAAATGCCAATAGTCTTTTTCGGTTTATCTAATTCTAATAAGCTATTCAACCTTTGAGTTAATAATTCATTCATTAGTTCTCACCTCGAACACTTGAATATAAATCATCTGCAAATTCTCCCAATGGAACATCTACAACCATAATATAATAATTTATACTTGTACCTTTAAATTCTGATGGATTCGTATAAAATACTCCAAAATCATCACTTTTATAGGTCGTTGCTGTTCTCAACAAGAATGGAACAATCAACATCTTCTTCCTAGTTTCCTGTAAATCATCATTCTTTTCTATATCAATTGCTAATTCTGCAATAAGAGCAGCATACTTATCAACATCAAATCTATCAAAAGATTTAACTAATGCTTTCATCAATCTATCACTACCCTTACTCAAATCCAACAACGACTTATACAAACTATCCTTAGTCACTGATACTACATCTGGCGGATTCTTTTTGGAATCCGAAACTTTAACTTCACAAATTACTACCTTCTGTAATTCAAATTGCCCATTAACTTCTTTAAAAATAAAACCAAAATTATCAACACCTCTTTTGGGCAAATCGGCATCATCTTCTTCCAAGCTTATTCGTCCTGCAAAAGAAACATCCAAATTCTTCTGTAAAAAATCCTTTGCAACAACCTCACCCATCTTACTTCTGGATGGTTTCAAATGATTCAACCCATTTTTTAATGGATTAACTGTTGGATTAGGTATAATATATTTTGCCATCAGTCCACGCATTAACTCTTTTCTTTCGTCAGATAAAAGATCTGTTTTTTGTTCAAAACTCTCGCCAAGTCCATACTCTTCTTTTAATACGGGCAGTATATATTTTAAATACTCTTCCCTATCACTTGAATAACTTAATTGAAATGCTGTATATAAATGTTCTTCTTTTTTCTCTTGAAAAATGATGTTACTGTACAAGGCTGTTCCCCCATTTGCTTTCGTATAAAATGTTCTTCACAAATATTATATTAATTTATTATTACACTTTAAACCCGCTATAGGTATAATTTATGGGGGAATTATTGTTCCGTAATACCCGTATTTTATCACTGACATTTCTATTTAGTATATGAATTTTTCACTGGAAAAGCAATGTTTTCACAATTCATTTATTCCTTCACTTGTCCAACTTACGCCATTGTACACTATTCTCTTGCCTTTTCAAATAACGCTATAGTTCTACCGTATGCTCAACCGCTTTCAAAATATACTCTGGATTAGCAAGCAATATCCATCCTCTATCCTCAACATAAATAAAATAATCTCTATAACCAAGCTTACGAATCTCATTTTCTGCTTTTCTAATATCTGCACAGCAAATAACTAAGTATACCTTTGATCTGTCCACACTATTTAGAAATTCCAAAGTTCTTATCGGAACACTATCTATACTCTGATCCTCTATTGTTCCATATAAATCAATAAAGTATTTCGGTTGAAACTTTTTCTTTTGATTCTTTAGGTATACACGAAACATTACTTCATCACCAACCAGTATGATATCCTGATTCTGTGGTTCTGGCCTAAATAATCCGTTAAATCTTTTTTTATAATTGACATATGGAACATCCGGCGCATAGAATCCATGCCTTTGCTTATCTTCCCGATATGGTGGATAATTCATATAATCTTTTCCGTATCGTTTTGAAAGCAAGTCATCATAGCCTGCTGGCGCATCCAAAAGCATATCTTCATATCGCATAAGCACACTCGTCTCAAACGCTTTTCTACTGAAACGTTGAAATCTTTTTCCTGCTGTATAATGTGCAAATATTCCATATGGTGCTTTTGTTGAATTATCACCAGAAGCCATAATCTTATCCAATCTGTCTGCCAGTTGTTTTCTTGTAAAAGGCTTTCCTAAATAACGATATCCTTTCCATATCAGAAATGGCATATCACGAAATCTTATAAAATACCCATATGTCTTCGCATAAAGTAGTCGTTGATAAAAACAGATTCTCTTCTCTTTCCACCACTCCTTGACCTTATTACAATATCCATCATCCAAAGGAAAAATATCTATTCCAATTCCTTCGCAACAATCAACCCACCAATTTTGTGGATTAATTGCTGTAGTATCACGCTTTCTAAGCTTTAAATATCCACCATAAAAACAATTATCATTCCACGGTGTCTGTAAAAAATATTCACCCTGAAATTCGTCCACCAGTTCCAATAACCTATTATAATCTTCCCTAGGCAACGCAACATCAATATCGTCATCGCCAGGTATTACTCCATTGTGCCTAACTGCACCAAGAAGAGTACCATAAATCATGTACATCTGTAATCCATACTTCTTACACACATAATCCAATTGCCCTAATAGTTCCAACTGAATCTTCATGACCTGCTGAATCAGTTTCTCATCTTTGTCCATTACAAATGATTTCGACTTACCTTTCATCCGCAACATATTTCGATTCTGTTTACTCTCTGGTAAAGGTTCTTCTTGACTCTTAGATGCATTCACCTTTCTTGAAAACTGTTCATAATCTATCGGACGATGTTGTGGTGTTCTTCCTGCTTCTACAAAAAATGAATTAGCAAAAAATGGAAATGTTCCATTCTCTGCAATATCATATAATACATTCATTTCATCAAACAAATACGTTGCATCCTGATCAAATTGCCCTTTTAATCTTGTCAGCATCTCTTTATTGGGAAGTCTATCATCTGAAAAAACATCATAAACTTTCCTATAATCAGGCATAGGATAAAAAAAACGATGATAAACTAATCCTGCTGTTTGTAAAATATTCTGCAACTGCTTCTGGTGAAATCCCCTTCCCTCAGTTCCTTCGGGATATCCTGCAATCCCTTCAAAAGGAATCTTCGTATAGGTTTCTCTTTTTCCACACCAATTACTAATTCCATAAAGGTTCTCTACTGCAAGAAGCAGCTTTCCTTCCGGCTTCAACCACTTTATTACGGATTTAATATATTGTACATAAACATTCTCATCACTATTTCCCTGTCCAATTCGTTCCAATTCACCTAAAACAACAATATAGTCAAATCGTTCTGTGATTTCCAATTCTTCAACTGATCCCATTATCACCTCCAAATTTTTTCGGTTCTGATAACGTTTACGAACAGCTTCCGCATAAAAAACAGAGTGCTCAATTACGACCACTCTGTCTGCTATATCACAAAGTTTTCCAGTTGTTGCACCGAATCCCGCCTCAATCTGCAGTATTGATATTCCCTTCTCAAAAGGATACCAGGCAATTGAGGAAGCACTTCTGCTACTCAATTGATATTGCACTTCTTTTCTTGAGTCGTCAGCAATTAAATGATCATAATTCTCATCTGCATTATTTTGAATATAATCATATATTATCTTATCCATATAAGAAGGACTTTGTTGCATCTGCACTTTAACCAAACCACATATCTCCTTGTCTTCTTACTTTACACAATCAAAAAATAACCAAATTTCTTCTACTTTTTATATGGTATCGGCAAAGGATTCTTGGCGGAACAAATAATCTTTTCGTTTTTATCGCTGTATCTATCAGATGGCGTTACCTTTACGTAATGTATATATTCCTTTGCTTGCTCTGGTTTCTTTTGATATCTTATTAATTCTCTCAAAAGTTCACGCTGTTTCATTTCAATTCCTCGCGGAATCTTTTGCTGTTCCGGTGAAACAATAAATGCATGACTTTCTACCTCTTTCGTAAATAAACTTTTAAACTCTGGTAACTTTTTTAAATAATTCCTTGTATCAATAATCTGGTCATATGGATTATAATCTTTCTTCGTACTAATATTCTTGCCTTTCAGTTCAACATAACACGCCTGTGGCTGATTCATACAATATAATAAATAGTCACATTTATGCTGCCCTTCTATTTTTTCAGGAATCAATTTTCCATCCGGCTCACTCATATATACATTCTCATCACAAATTTTTACTGGAATATATGAATTTTGCTCTGATTTCTTATCCTCTAATATATACGTACGTCCATTCTGTAAAAGTTCAAATTGCTCATTATACTGCCCAAATGGCAGCATACTAACCATACTTTTATCTGTTACCTCTTTCGCCTTCTTTTTACTCATCCATCGTATCCTCTTCTTCCGACCGTAACCAAAGTAAATCCATGTATTTTTGATTAATTTCATCTGAAACTTCATCAATTATTTCTGTATTAATCTCCTGCATATCACGTTCAATTAAATCTACAAATGCTCCATCTGTATCAATTTTATATGCAGCTAATGCATCTGGTAAGATAGCTTTATTGAATCCAATAATTTCATCTACTTTTTCTTTATATTGTGGTAATTCCTTAATCTTCTTTCCTGCACAATACAAAATATTAATACTTGTTAAAACATATGGACTGTGAGTTGTAATAAATACCGCACTTTTCGTTGTATTCATGAAATAAGATATAAATTCTATTACATCTCTTTGTAAATATGGATACAAATGTGCTTCTGGTTCCTCAATAATCACAAATGCTTTTTCTTTCTTTAAGAGTAAAATATATAACTGATTTAACAGCCATAAAACTTCTTGCTGCCCTGATGAGGCAAAATTAATCGGTATTCTGTTATTTTCATTAATAACAAAATACTCACGACCACTCTCAAATAAAAAATCACCTTTTAAAAAGTGAATAAGCATAGATGACACTTTATCTACATCTATATTCTTCTCACTTCCCGGATAATACTTATGAACCCCTGCTATTCCATCTGAAAATACCCCAGCCAACGCATCAATCTGTAGCATAAATCTCTTCGTAATCAAATCTAAATTTACGTTATCATCTTCATTTCTCACAATTGATCTGCTATTTGCAAGAAGCGTTAACATACTTCTTCCTGCCGGAATATAATAAGTTTCTTTATCATCTTCAAAAATACAATTCACTTCATCCGTTATCCGTCCATAATTACGTGAACGTTCCTTGCTGGCAAATACTAAAGTTAACGAAGCCGGTGACTTTGCTTTCTGTCGATAAAGGTTTAGTACTTCTGTTTGTAACTTTTTTATTTTTTGGGTTAGCTTTAATGAGAATTGCGTTGTCACATATTGCTGCTCACCTGTCAATGTGACCTCTATCCAAATTTCGTCATTAAACCAATACTTCATATACAGACTTTCATCCAGATTCTTACTATAACCAAATAAAGAAATAAAGGTTTGTGTTAATTCCCCACTTAACTCTCTATAAAACTCCTTATTAACACGCTGACCATTATATTGTCCTGTCTCATATAATTGACAGAGATAATCTATAATCATACTTTTTATATTTCTGAGGTAATAAATTCCCTTTGCGACTGTACTTTTTCCAGTTCCCTGTTCTCCAATCAGCAGATGAAAATCTTTGATATCAAGTTCTAATTCCTTAATTCCACCTAAATGTTTAAGATGAATCTTCTGCATAATTACTCCTCCTAAAAAACATATACTACCAAATAATAATATCCGAATTAAAATAATGAGAAGGCTTTCTTACTGACATCGGTGGAAATTGCATATAATTCTTATAACCCATTGCATTCAACAATCCATCATAATCAGAAGGGACTGTTACTTCTATTTCCCTCATCTTCATTCTCTGGCCCTCTCTAAAAAATTCCTGTTTGAATCGCCTTTCTATACAGGTAATTGCACAATTAGCCATATAGAAATCATCACATTGTTTCTTATTTGCATATTTGCGCAATGTCTCAAACAAAGATACCAAAAGTTTTAAAGGCAAACAACGTCCTACCAGGTGTGCCAATTTAATCACTGCCAACGTCAGCTTTGGCAATCGCTCATACTCTTCATATTTTATAGGCGCTCTATGTCCCATGCTTAAAGTATATACACCTTTCATCAATGTCATAACAAACATATGTAATGCATTACTTTTTGCAGCATTATCAAGAATGTAAATATCCACAAACATTTTGTTTTTTACATCTGCTGTCGCCTTGCCATCCACCTTATCGTATACCTTTGTAGGTAATGTCTCTTTATTATAGAAAAGCCTTGGCAAACAGTCTAAAAAGGCTCCATTTCCTAACTCATCATAGTCCAGAAACGTAAACTCATCTGTATTCCACTCCTGAGCTGCAATCTGCTTCAATTTATCAAAATCGCTTCTAGGCATAGCTACATCAACATCATCATCCCATGGAATCATATCCTTGTGTCGAATTATGCCTATTAACGAACCACAAATCACATAATAATGCAGTCCATACTTTTCACAAACTCTATCAAACTCTTTTAATAAATGAATTAAAATATCATGAGACTTACTTAAATAATTCTGCTCATCCCTATTGGCAATTGCATACTCATCCAACAGCGCAATCTTGTTGTTAATCAGCATGGTTCGATAGTCATAATCTCCTATGCCTTTGAGCTGTTCGAGTATTCCCTGATAATTTTTACTACAAATGATCACCAGAACATCTTCCTGCTTCTCCTGTTTCAAAATCTCAGGGCTTTGAATCAATACGCCTTCCTTCTTCGTATTCCACTTATCTGACGCATTATCAATTGCATAAGCAGGTTTATAGCGCTTACTATAATTCTTCATATAATAATCAAAATAAGCACCTGTACCAAATAATACAATCTTCTTCTCTTTCGGAACATTCTCGAGAGCAATCTTTAAAGCATCTCCCTGCAACGTACCTGTAAGTCTATTAGGTACAACTGGCAGGAATACAACTCCCTTTTCCTCCATAAAACGCTTGTCTTCTTCAAATGCTTTACCATACTCGGAGCCATAAAAGCATACATCATATGAAATCTGTTCCTGAATCTTCTGTCGGCTGATGTTCTCATGATCCAATATAATTACATCATCTACCCAACGTAAATCCATTAACAAACTTTTTGTTTTCTCACATGAATACTTCTTAGCATCTCCAAATATACGTGCCATTATCACATCATCCGGAATTCCTATCACAAAACGCTCACACATATTACTGCATTCACGTAGATGGTCATATAATTCCAACTCTAATTCATCTATAATAACACTATAATAGCCTAACTTATATTGTCTATTCATCATCCTACAATAATCCTTTTTCTATTAACGCTTTTATCTTAGTTGAGCTTGTCTGCTGTGTATAAGGGAAGAAGACCATTTCAGCCCCATTATCTTCTAGATACTTCTTCATTTCAAGCCAGCCTGGATCATTAACATAATCACTTCCAGAAAACTGGCAATCAAAATGATATTTCTGAAATGCTTCTTTTGTTCCTCTATAAAAGAATGGTATCTCAACGACCTCGTCCACATATCTACAAGAACGAACCATCTCAATGCGTTCATCAAATGGCACATACGGCTCTGTTTTCTTAAAATGGCGAACTCCAGCATCTGAAACAACACCCACTATCAAATAATCACACTGTTCCTTAGCACGTTTAAACATATTTAAATGTCCAAGATGGAACAAATCAAACACACCTGCTATATATCCAATATGATACTTCTTTTGCTTACCATCTGGACAATATGTTTGAGGAATTGCCAATGCCTGTCTGCCCGGATAAACACGATCCATATCATAAGTTCCAATATTCCGCACGCCCATATTCTTTAGTTGCTGCAATATGGGTTTATAATCCTTTACACAAATTATTACTTTATATTCCTTAGGATTCATCTGCATTAAAATCAATGGATTCATAATTGCATATCCTTCATAAGTTGTTCCCCATTTTGCAGTATTGTTATCCAATATTCCATCAATCGGATAATCATGTCTATACATTGCAATAAATTTTGAAGCAAATTTACCTGAGCCAAAAATAAATAACTTTTTATCTTTGAGATTTTGAAAAGGATTTAACACAATATCTTCGTAATCTGATATTGCATAATTCAATTTATTTCTATTTCTTTCAACAATCTGTAAATCTCTATGATATTTTTTATTAAAATCTTTTAGTTCTTTTTGATGTCTTAGTTTTTCTGTAAATTTTAAAGATAATTCTTGCCAATAATCTATTTTTTTCTCTAATCCATATCTCTTCCAAAAAAAGGTGTGTGGTAAAATAGCTTCCCTTTTAGAATCACTTCCATATGCAATCACTAACGCTCTAAAAATTATCGCATTTGCAGGATAATTTTCTTCAAAAAATTCCTGATCATAAAATATAAATTGATTATCTACGTGAAAACAATTTAACGGAACTAAATCCAAATATCCCCTTTCTAAAATAATTCCATCTTCTTCTGACTCCTCAATATGTTCTGATGACCCAAGAATAAGATTTCGAAATTTGTCCATCTCTTCAATAAATCTATCTTTATCTTCATGTAATAAATTTTGTAAATAACTAACCCCTATTTCCCCTTGTACATAAGGCATAACATATTTATTGTCTTCCACTTTTGCCGGTACTAATGAAATTCCATGTTCTGTCAAATAAGAAGCATTATCCATCAAATTATTTATTTTATGTAAACCTTCAGAATATAATGCAACTTTTTCAACTGTTCCATTACCTTTCACTATTGTAGCAAGAGAATCTTCATGTCCTCTATCCATCGAAATTGTCACGTGCTTTACATCTGAATATATACCTTTAATAGAACACTCAAACAAAAAACTATTTGCCATTCCATGAAACAACCCGTTTTGAATTAAACTAGTGTAAAGAAATTCCTCTTCTAAAAAAACTGTATCTGGATTATGGTACAAAGGAAAATAACGTGTATTCAACTCTTCATTTGGCAAATAATCATCTGCATAAATCAATTGTGGATAATCCATATTAGGCATAACTGAATAAGACTTTATATTCAACCAGTCGCTTTTTTTAAGAAGTTCGCATATTTCAAACTTAGAATAACATCTTCCTTGAATATTATTATCCCAGCGCTGCGACATCACCTTTCGGTATCCTTCAATTCCATCAAAACACCCATGTGTAAAAGGATCTCTCTCTCCACAAAAATATTTTAATCCTAATCTATTATCTGTTCCCAATAATAATATTCCATGGTCACTGATTAATTTTCTGCAAATGGATAAAAAATGTACTGAATCTTTACACTTTTCAATAATGCCGATAGCTACAATATAGTCAAAGCTATTCTTAAACCCCACATTGAATTCATCTTTTAATATTTCATCTATTGATGCACATGTAACCTGTAATCTTCTATTTTGAAACAGTCTACTTAAACTACTATTTCCATCATATACATACAATACAGAACGTCCTTCTTCAAAACCATACCAATTCAAAATCGCCTGTGGCATTTCATATATCAATTGTTCTATTTTTTCCATAATTCATTTCTCCAATAATTATCTGCCTTTTCTATTCCTCAAAGTTTTTCATTATAATTGGAACTTCTTTTACTTTAATGCCATTATGCACTATCCATAAAGTGAGTAACCGCTCTGCCATAAATCCTATTATTCTTCTACTATATATGTCAAATTTACTTACATCAATTGCTCGAGAAGCATCTATTATAATATCAAATAGCCAGTTACAATACTTGTCCATAATTTCTCTTGAAGCAATAAACATATTACAAGGATATAAGATATCTCTTTCGAAAAAGATATCAAAATCATCTATATATTCTGGATATTTCTGTTTTATAATATTTCTTACTAAAGTATACCCTTGCTCAAAGGCTTCCTTGCAAACATTCAGTTTTAATCGGTCTTTTATCGAAAAAGGATACGTTGTGACCGCTTCTGCAACAATCATATCACAATCTTCAAGATATTGATCGATATATTGGTCATCAAGTATTCCAAAATCATCAAGACTATTTTCCAACCCTAGTGAAAAATATCTCCTATAATGACACAAGCCAATATATTTTTGTTTTGTATTTTTCCAAATCCAATAAAGAGTAGTACACTCATTAATTATCGAATTTAACTCTGCTATATTATCCCCCGTTGCATCTCCTTGAATATTCATCTCATTGTTATTATCCTTACCAGCAAAAATAGGAATATAGAGTGAATTCTGAATTGGTGAAAAAACTTTATGCGTGACTGTGTATATAGCAATATCCTTATGTTCTATCTCTTTCTTTTTATCAATGATAATTAGCTTTACAGTTTTACATAAAAAAATCTTTACTTTTCCCAACTGACTATAGTCAAACTCAGCCCATTCTGTAAATGGTTCTGGATAAGGATAAGGAATAGACACAATTACATAACGTGATAATTGAAATGATTTCTTAAAGATTTGAAGAAAAGTATTTACATCATAATTACGAAAAAAATCAAAAAAAGTAATAGCATCATAATACTCTGAAGTTTCTAATGTAAGCAAACGATTGCGATAAAATGTTTTCTCATGTTTTGAAAACTCATAATTATCAACAATATCAAGCTTATCTATTAAATGAGCCATATTTACATGAAAGCAATTTTCTACCATTCCTCCATTTATATCCAAAACACGTTTAAAAGAAAATTGACTAAATAATGTTGGTAATATCCTTAGACAATCTCGACTACAACTTCTAATTGACCACTTCAAAAAGTATAAATAATACTGCCAACTAATAATTTTTTTGTCAGCAATCCCTAATTCCAGTAATTGATCATGTATATCTTTGCTATTTTTCTGGTTAAATATTACAACATAATCAAATGAAAATTCTTGTATTCTAAAAGGTGGCAAAACTGGCTTACCAAATAAATTTGAATACAATAAAGATGTTCCATTATCCATAAAACATACTACGTCATTAATATCAATATTACTTTCATTTTCCTTAAATATTTTTCCCAATCCAAAAATAATAATTTTCATACTCTTCTCTACTTTCTCAAGTGTCAATGCAAATATATAACTTTCCTAAATAATTACCTATTTTCCAAGAAACAAATGTAATTATTTATTCCTCTACTTTTTAGTAATTTAACCACCTCTGCTTGTAAGCCTAAGCCTACAGATACAACTATACCATATGATTTATCTATATCAACTTCATTAATGCCTATTATAGGTAAATGATCCATTGTATCTTGTTGTCCTTGCTTTTGAGATACTAACACGGCCTTTGGTTCACATCCCAATCTCCTTATCACTCTCAAACAATCTCTGCCTACTTTTCCTGCACCGTACATATATATATCATTATTATTTGCATCTAAAAATTGTGCTAGTTTACTGTTATCTGTTATCTCTTGTTCAAATCTTTCAAGAACTTCTAATGAATTAAATCCCCATACTTTGCGAAATACAGATAATGCTTTTCCCATTCCATGGCTTAATAATGCAATTTGCATTTCAGCATAGTTCTTAGTAAGAATTGTTCCTGTTTCATATCCTGCATCTTGCGCAAAATATGCAAAAGATCTTTCAATCGCATGACTATTTGTTCCATCATTAGGCAATGGCTCACACATAAAATCTTCATACTTCCATTCTATGGCAAACATTTTTTCCAACGCTTTTGATTTAAACCAAAGAACTGTTCCTATTGTTATTGGTGGAATATGAGGATCTATAGAATAATCCAAAGACAAATCATCACAAAACTTCTTAGTATTTTCATAATTATTTTGCCAAAACATTTCTCCCCAAATGTCCCAAGCCCAACTTGCAGGTTCTGGAGGCGCTAATATTCCTATGCTACTATTTCGATTCAACACACCTAATACATTCCTAATATAATTTTCATTTGCTATTGTATTAGTCCATAAACTTTCATTCCACTGTTTTACATCACTTGCTATTCTTTCATCTTTTTCCTTTTTGTCATGTATAAAACAAACATAATCATACTTATTTATAATATTTTTACAAGATACTAATAACGCACTTACATCTCTTCCCCTATTCTCTTTTTGAATTCGTATATACCTGCTTTCTGAAAACAAATCAAGAACCTCTGGAACAGAAGATACTATATATATATCAATATCTTCGGGAATATCAGCCAAATATCTCTTGTACTTATCAACATCATGTAAATAAAATAAATGTACTATAATAGCAACCGAGAATGTGGAAAAATCAATATCTTTATCAACTACAATTTCTGTTGGTAAAATAAAATACAATCTTTTATTTTTCCTAATATTATACACATTTTCTTTCAATACCAAACAACTCCCTCACCACTTTAACTATTCACTGTATTTTTCTAAAAAGGTCTGTGGGTCATAAAATAATTCAATATTATTTTCTATTTTCTCTAGAGTCCAATCCCACCATTTAATTTTTAATAGCTTTTCTCGCATTTCTTCTTCAAATCGATACTTTATTAGTTTTGCAGGAACACCTCCAACTATTGCATATGGCTCTACATCACTTACTACTACTGCTCCAGTTGCAATAACTGCACCATCACCAATTGAGACACCTGACAAAATAGAAACATTAGCACCAATCCAAACATCATTTCCTATTTTAACAGGACGATTTTTGCGTAATGGGCTTGACTCACTTCCAACGTTATCAAAATACTTACCATATTTATTACACAGTCTCTTTCTTTCTTCATATTCATCCCATGAATAAAATGTCGGAGTATCTAAAATTGGATGTGTCGTTACATATTCCAAAGGATGATTATTCCATAATCTTGCTGTTGCATTAATAGAACAAAATCTTCCTATCTCTGTAGCTATCGGAAACATTGACAGTAACTCTATATATCCATATGTATATCTTCCAATCTTACAACCTTTATATACGACATCTTCTGCATTACCTTGCATATGCATATTAATATAACAACAATCAACGCTAGAGAACCTCTTTAGCACCAAATATTCTTGAATTTCCTCATAATATTCCATAATACTAATAACAATATAATGTTTATTTTTGTCAACAATTGTTTTAGGATATACTGGATACTGCATATATTCCATTACATTACCAGCATTTTCATCTATAAATCCCTTAATTCCAATTCCTGCTGATGATAATACATATTCTGCTATCTGCCCACCAGTTCCAGCTCCCCAAATATATATTTCTCGATTTCCACTATTCTCCTTAATTTCTTTACATTTCTGAATACATCTATCCTTGAATTTCTTATATTTTTCTAATTTTTCATCTAATCCGTTTCGATTCATAAAAATAGTTACTCCCATATCTCAGACTTTTTTAATTTTTCTAAAAATCTGTTTCTACACGCATACATTACTTCTCTCGAATTTTCTAAATTCATTTCTTTTGCCTGTACGATTATTTTTTTTAAAACTTTAAATAAATCTTGTAAGCTTTCTTCTGATTCTTTTTTTACCTTTATTTCCATAAAAGAATCAGTGAAAATCTTTTTTTCTTCTTCCGTAAGAGCAAAACCATTTGCTTCCATTGCATATGTTTGTATCTCCGCAAATAATTTTTCTCTCTCTTTTTCCTTGTTGGTTAAAACCTTTATAGTCTCTGTTGTCTCTGCCTGTCTCCAATACAGTAGTGCTCGATCTGTATTAACCATCTTCGCATGAATCGAACATTCTACCCAAAATCTGTAATCTTCCATTCCGAGATAATTATCTTTATATTTAATTTTATATTGATCAACTATCTGCTTTCTAAACATCGTGGATCCATTATACATTGGACAATAAAACATCATTTGTGCACGAATATATAGCGGATTATTTAAGGTTGGCGTTATTCCAGTAACAAAATTATTATCTCCATCAATTATTCGAAATCCACCACCAATTACATCAATTTCTGGATGTGCATCCAAATAATCAACTTCATACTGTAATCTATCATTTGGTGCTAAATCATCGTCATCCATCAATGCAATATACTCACCTTTTGCCTCTTGTAATCCTCTGTTCCTACTATATGCAATTCCCCTATTACGATCATTTGTAATCATCCTTATTCTAGGATCTTGTATAGTGGATATTATTTCCATCGTTGAATCTGTTGGCCAATCATTGATTAACAACAATTCAAAATCTGTATAAGTCTGATTTAGAATGCATTCAATTGTTCCTTTTACATACTTTTCAGCATTATATATAGGCATAATTACACTAACTTTAGGTGTCATAACTGTATATCTCCTCATAAAAAAGCATAAATATCAATTTACATCATATACATCTCTTTTAAAATATTTTTTTCATATACTGAAAGCGAGAAATATTTATCATATAGTTTTCTTGATTTTCTTCCCATTTCTTTCACTTTTTGTGGCTCATCTATCATCCACATTATTGTTTCGCAAAGTTGATCTACATCTTCATTACGCATTACAATACCGTCTTTTCCATCATTTACAAAATCAGCTACCCCTGCTCTTTCAGAAACAATAATAGCCTTTTCATTCATGAATCCTTCAATTATTGTAACAGACATTGCTTCTTCTCGCGAACAGCAGACAACAACATCAATTTGCGCATATAGCTCTGGCATTTTTCTATTATCAATCTCCCCTACTATTTTTATACACCTATTAGTATCAACTACCTTTAACTCTTCATCACCAAGGCAACCTGGTCCCACAATCCAAAATTCTGCTTGTTCCTTATATTTCTCAGACAATTTATTGATTGCTTCAATAAATATATCTTGTCCTTTAATATAATGAATGCCTCCTATAATTGCAAAAACTAGTTTTGCCACATCTTTTTGAACAACTACTGGATTATCATACTCTGGAATTCCAAAAGGAAGAAGTTTTATTCTATCGAATATCCCTGTTCTCTCTTCTATGTAAGACCTAACTACATTGCTTACTGCATATGTATGTACATTATCTTGTTTTAAGCATTTTCTTATACTTCTTACATCAATATAAGATAATGCTCCTGATTCATGCAACCACCAAAAAACAGGTTTGTTAAACATACTAAGTTCTTCGACCAAAAAAGAAAGCCACAAGGTATTAACCAATATTATATCTGCCCAAGAAGTCAACTTTACCATATCTGGATTTGTATTTCTATAATCTTGAAGAATAACAACAGAAATATTGATTTGAGCTAAACGTTCGCGTAATACTCCATCAGATTTGGAGACAACAAGGATTTCATATCCTTGTTTAGCTAAAATCTGTAAACCAATAAACAAAACATTTTGAGCACCAGTAGAAATTAATGCGTGTGAAAATACTAACAATTTCTTTTTCTTTGGTTTCTTATCACTATAATCAAAGAAAACAGCAGAACCACATTGACAAAGCATGTCAATTTGTCTTATATCATAAACTCTAATATTCTCTGGTAAATCCATATTATCAATTTGCTTTCTTATATCCATATATTGAGCACATAATATAAAAATAAAATCATATTCTAATGATAGCAATTCATTAGGTGCACAAATCCTAATTCCATCTAAATATTGCCCTTGCTTTAATACCTGATTATCAACAAATGCAACCACCTCTAAATCTTTGTAGATTTTTTCTTTATTAACTTGATAAAATTTACCTGTTCCCCAGATTACTACTTTCATATCTCTCTTTATTCCATTTGTATGATGTTTATAGAAGCAAAAACAACATAATCCTTTCATTTTTCTTGAAACGTGGTTTAATGCAACTCAGATACTGTGGACTATTGATTTTTTCCTGTAGCTTGACTACTCGACTGGAGTGTATTGCCGCTACTTTTATCTGAACTGTTTATATGCTGGATGTTGCTGGAGTGTTTCACTCAGAGTACTTATTTCAATCAAGTCTACGATGATAATCGTTGGTGGATATCACGGTATCAGACTTTATGAAAGGGAGGTACAACCTCATGATTGACGTTGGTATTGATATTGCCAAACTCAACCATTTCGCTGCTGCGATTTCTTCGGACGGCGAAATACTCATTAATCCGTTCAAATTCACAAATGACTATGATGGCTTCTATCTGCTGTTATCTAAACTGGCACCACTTGACCAGAGCATCATCATCATAGGTCTTGAATCAACGGCACACTACGGTGACAACCTTGTTCGATTTCTTTTAAACAAGGATTTTAAAGTGTGTATGCTCAACCCTATTCAGACTTCGAATATGCGAAAAAATAACATCCGCAAAACGAAGACTGACAAAGTCGACACATTTGTTATTGCTAAAACCCTTTTGATGCAGGATTCTCCTAGGTTTATTACCTTGGAACATCTCGATTACATCGAACTCAAAGAACTTGGTAGATTCCGTCAAAAGACTGTTAAGCAGCGTACTCAGTTAAAAATACAGCTGACTTCTTACTTAGACCAAGTCTTTCCGGAACTGCAATACTTCTTTAAGTCCGGTCTGCATCAGAAAGCTGTCTATGTTCTTCTTAAAGAAGCTCCGACACCTAATGCTATTGCTTCCATGCATATGACTCATCTTGCTCATCTTCTCCAATCGGCTTCCCACGGTCATTTTGGAAAAGAAACTGCTAGAGATTTAAGAGTTCTCGCACAGAAGTCTGTCGGTATCAATGACAGCTCACTATCTATTCAAATAACTCAGACCATTGAACAAATCGAGTTATTAGATAGTCAATTGTTTCATACAGAGTTTGAAATGGCAAACATCGTCACCTATTTGCACTCTGTAATCATGGCCATTCCAGGCATTGGATTTATCAATGGTGGAATGATACTTGGTGAAATCGGCGACATTCATCGTTTCTCATCACCGGGTAAATTACTTGCATTCGCTGGTCTCGATCCTTCTGTATATCAGTCTGGTAACTTTCAGGCTAAGAAGACTCGTATGTCCAAAAGAGGTTCTCGTGTTTTACGTTACGCTCTTATGAATGCAGCTCATAACGTTGTTAAAAATAATGCGACTTTCAAAGCTTACTATGATGCAAAGAGAGCCGAAGGCCGTACACACTATAATGCCCTAGGACATTGTGCCGGCAAACTTGTCAGAGTCATCTAGAAGATGCTCACTGACAACGTAGAATTTAACCTCGAATAAGAGGTCTGTATACCATACTCGATAGATTTTGAAAAAGGGCTTTTAGGGAGCTTTGTTAAAGTTACCCTTTTTTACCACCAACAGAAAAATGAAATTTCTTGCTAATTCATGCTTGACTTTTCATAGCTGGTCTCCTTTGTTTTAATTTAATTTTGTAATAGGTAACTCATAGATTTTCAAATTTTGTTTTAATAGCCAACAAGTCCACATCGTTTCAGCATAATAACCTATCGTTCTTTTTTGAAATTCATTGGCTAAAGAAACATCTAATCTTTCTGCGGCATCAACAATAAATGAAAAAAGCCATTCACAAAATTGATTCAAAATTTCACGCTTTGTTATAAACATATTACATACATACATGAAATTTCCACTCATGACAGATTCAAAAGCCCATAAATAATCCGGTTGTCTTTCGCTAATAAGTTTTTTGATTATTTGTAATGCTGAATCGGCATAATTTTCACCAACAGTATTTTTAATATTATCATAAACTGTGAACGGAAGTGTCAACAAATTTGGTAAAATAATATCATAATTTTGTTCACACAAAATGGCTCTTATAAGCTCTGGCTTAAGTCGATTTGCATGATTCATAATATTATTATTTAAAAAATATCTTCTATAATGATTTAGTCCAACATATTCTGACTTGGTATTTTTCCAAATCCAATATAATGCTGTACACTCATTTAATCTATTATTATATTCTGAGATATTTTTTCCAGTGCACTCACTTAACGCATTTTCTTCTCTATAAGCACTTCCAACACAAAGTTTTAAATAGTGTTCATCTTCGGCAATGTTATATTGCTTGTGTGTAACGACATATATATTACAATCTATTTCTTCTTTCAAAGTATTTTCATATACGTGTGCCATAAAACTAGGGAACTTAAATGTACGCACATTAGACATATTAATATGTCTACCAATTTGTTCTACTTCAATCCCTTTTTGAAAACTATATGCTTCAATATATATAAGGAATTTAAATTTAATTTTACTAATTATATTAATAAAATCTTCGGCTTTCAATTCTCCTTTTATTAAAATTAAATCATACTCTTGCTTAACCTCATCTATATTTTTATAGAGAGAATTATATGAATTATTTTTTTCTGATGTATATACATTGTCTATACCATCTATCTGAATAAAATACTTAAATGCAAGTCTATATAATAATGACTCTCCTAAAACAGGTTGCATCGGTTCTAGAATTTTCGAAATATTTTTTGCTCTAATAAATTCAAACAATATTTCATTTAAGCCATTAAAGTTACTCTTATCTTCAAAAATAGTCCATGAAACAATTTTACTTTCTGGCACACAATATATACCTATTAATTCATTTTTTATGCTTTCAAAAAATTTAGTTGAAACGATAACTAAAAAATCATATTCATAATCTTCAATTTGTTGTGGAGCAATTATTGGGATTCCTGTTCTATATGATTCTGTTCCCGTGGCTTTCTTATCAGCAATAGCAACTACAGAACTCCAATCAATTATGCTTTCATAATCATGAAATATTTTTCCCATACCATAAATCAAAATTTTCATATCTTTCCTCTAGTACTTTCTAATCTAAACTCTCGTAAAAAAAATTTTCTACTCTCATTAATCGATCACAAATCAACTTCTTACACTGCCATTCTAACTCTTCTATATAATCAATATGCATGTTTCTTCCCTGACGTATTATTTCTTTTAAAACATCATACAATTCCCTTATCTCACTAATGGAATATGTACGAATTCCTGATTCTTTTATAAGATTATTAATCACTTCTAATTCATTTTTTTTAAGATTATATCCACTTAAAACCAGTGATTCTCTTTGAAATTTTGCAAATAACTCTGCTCTTTTTTGTATATTATTTTCTTTTTGCCTTTGAGTTTCATTTTCTCCATGCTGTCGACTATATAATAAAACATTCTCCATACTTGAGAACGTTCCAACTTTTGAAGCTTTAATAAAAAATTTAAAATCTTGCATTCCTAAACAGTTATCTTCGTAATATAATTGATTATCTTCAATAAATGACTTCCTTATTGTAACCGTTCCATTCACTATCCAATTTTGAAATAATAGCATTGCTTTTATTAATTTAGGATTATTTCTTGGTGTAACAGCGTTTCTAATGACATCTCCATTGCCATTAATAAACAAACCACATCCTCCCACAATATCTACATCCTGTCTTTTTTTCATAAAATTTACTGATAACTGTAATCGATCCTCTGGATACATATCATCATCATCAAGCAATGCGATAAATTCCCCTATACTTTGTTTAATGGCAAAATTCGTAGAATATGCTATTCCCCTATTTTTATTATTTTGAAAAACTTTAATACGACAATCCTTAAATTTTTTAATAATGTCCATTGTCTTATCTGTTGAGCAATCTTCAACTATAATAAGTTCCCAGTTATTGTATGACTGTCGCAAGACAGAATTAATCGCATCGCCAATATACTTCTCAGCATTATATGCCGGCATGACCACGCTAACCATTCCTATATTTTTCATTTTATTCTATTCCTTTCACCTATGGATGTAGCAATTATTATAAGCCTTTTCCTTCTTGATAAATATTTCATTTAGATGCATTTTTAACCTGTTATAGAAACAACATACGCTTAATGAATTCTTTTAAATTTGTACACACCTTGCTTTTATTCAGAACATATCTTTACATTATATTTATCTTCAAGAT